>JAFECZ010000037.1 GCA_018241905.1 Pseudomonadota bacterium | reverse complement strand
CTGCGGCGGGCGCGCGACAGCGAGGCGCGGGCCTTGCGTTCGTGCTCGCGCACTTCTTCCAGGTTGGCTTGCACTTCGGTGAGCTGCGCCTCGAGCTGGCGCCGGTGCTCGCCCAGCACGTTCAGGAATTTCTCCAGCTGGGGCACCGTGTCGCGCGGGCTGTCGTACACGTCGAGGATGTCCTTGGCCTCGACCAGGCTCAGGCCCAGGCGCTTGGCCCGCAGCGTGAGCAGCAGGCGGGCGCGGTCGCGGCTGCTGTAGACGCGCACGCGGCCGCCGGGGCCGGCCCGTTCGGGCGAGATCAGGCCCATGTCCTCATAGAAGCGGATCGCCCGGGTGGTGAGGTCGAACTCCTGGGCGAGCTGGCTGATGGTGTAAGTTGGCGCGGACATGTATCCGAATGCGTTTGAACTCTCCGTTGCCAGAGTGACAGCACGATTTCGCGCGTGTCCCTACAATGGGCGAAACACATCTGACGTTTACGTAAACGTCAATCGTACATGAACCTTCTCGAAAGCGAACTCCATTACCCCCTCGGCGATCAACTTCCGGAGCCCGGAAGCACCCTGGAGGTCGCCCCCGGCGTGCGCTGGGTACGCATGGTGCTGCCCTTTGCGCTGAACCACATCAACCTGTGGCTGCTGCGGGACGAAATCGACGGCCGCCAGGGCTGGTCGGTGGTGGACTGCTGCATTTCCCGCGACGAGGCACGCACCCAATGGGAGCAGATTTTCGCCTCCCAGCTCGACGGGCTGCCTATTTTGCGCGTGATCGTGACGCACATGCACCCCGACCACATCGGCCTGGCCGACTGGCTGTGCACGCGCTGGAATGCGCCGCTGTGGATCAGCGCCACCGACTACAACGTGGCCCGCGTGCTCACGACCATGGGCGACAACGCGGCCGGCGGCGAGGAGGCGGCCGATTTCTTCGCGGCCCACGGCCTTGCCGACGCGGAGTCCATCGCCAAGATCCGCGCCCGCACGAGCTACTACGCGAACATGGTGCCCAGCGTGCCGAAGAACTACGTGCGCATGATGGACGGCGACCTGGTCCGCATCGGCGGGCGCGAGTGGCGCTGCATCAGCGGCTACGGCCATGCGCCCGAACACATCTCGCTGTACTGCGAAGAGCTCAACGTGCTGCTGGGCGGCGACATGATGCTGCCGCGCATCTCCAGCAACGTGAGCGTGCATGCGGGAGAGCCCGAGTCGAACCCGCTGCGCCTGTTCCTGCAGAGCATCAAGCGCTTCAACGAGCTGCCCGCCGACGTGCTGGGCCTGCCGGCGCACGGCAAGCCTTTCACCGGCGTGCACAAGCGCGTGCGCCAGCTGGAAGACCACCATCGCGACCACCTGGCTGCGTTGATGGAAGCGTGCAGCAAGCGCGCCCTGACCGCGGCCGAGGCGCTGCCGGTGCTGTTCAAGCGTGCGCTCGACCTGCACCAGATGACCTTTGCCATGGGCGAGACGGTGGCGCACCTGCATTACCTGTGGTTCTCCGGCCAGCTGCGCCGCACGCTGGGCGAAGACGGCATCTACCGCTTCGGCCTGCCCGGCCACGCCTGAAGAAGAAGCCCTTGCCGGTGAACGAGGTCACGGCGCAAACGCTGGAACGCCTGCGCAGCGGCGCGCTGGTGGGCGCCACGCGGCTCGACCTGCCGGGCGGGCTCACGGAGTTTCCTCGC
Organism: Pseudomonadota bacterium; assembly: GCA_018241905.1. GTDB lineage: Bacteria > Pseudomonadota > Gammaproteobacteria > Burkholderiales > Burkholderiaceae_C > Variovorax. Next base: position 18,048 of record JAFECZ010000037.1, on the reverse strand, counting down.
GAGGTCTTCGATCTGGCCGATTCGCTGGAGGTGCTCAACCTCTCGGGCAATGCGCTGTCCGAGCTGCCGGCCGACCTGGCGCGGCTGCGCAAGCTGCGGATCCTGTTCTGCTCAGAGAACCGCTTCACCCGGCTGCCCGAGGTGCTGGGCGAATGCCCCGAGCTGGACATGGTGGCCTTCAAGAGCAACCGCATCGCCCAGGTGAGCAGTGCTGCGCTGCCCAGGCGCCTGCGCTGGCTGATCCTGACCGACAACGAGATCCCCGAGGTGCCTGCCGAACTGGGCCGGCGCCCGCGCCTGCAGAAACTCATGCTGGCCGGCAACCGGTTGACGGCCTTGCCCGACTCGATGGCCGCGTGCCGCCACTTGGAGCTGCTGCGCATTGCCTGCAACGGCTTTGACGCGCTGCCCGGCTGGCTGCTCGAGCTGCCCCGTCTTTCCTGGCTGGCCTTTGCCGGCAATCCGGTCGCCCAGGCCAACGAAGAGCGCGCGGTCCTTGCGCACCCGGTGCCCGACATCGACTGGGGCGCCCTGCAGCTGCACGAAGTGCTGGGCCAGGGCGCATCGGGCGTGATCCACCGGGCCAGCTGGCAACAGGCCGGCGACCAGCCAACCGCCGTGGCCGTGAAGCTCTTCAAGGGCCACATCACCAGCGATGGTTCGCCCCAATCGGAGATGGACGCGTGCATCGCGGCCGGCGCGCACCCCAACCTGATTCCGGTGCGTGGCCGCATCGCGGGCCACCCCGAAGGCACGCCGGGGCTGGTACTGGACCTGGTCAGCCCCAACTACCGCAACCTGGCCGGCCCGCCCAGCTTCGAGAGCTGCACGCGCGACGTGTATGCAGGCGGCACCACCTTCGGCTGGCGCAGCCTGCTGGCCCTTGCCGGCGGCACGGCCTCGGCACTGGCGCAACTGCACCGCCGCGGCATGGTGCATGGCGACTTCTATGCCCACAACATCCTGTGGGACGGCGCGCAGCACGCGCTCCTGGGCGATTTCGGTGCCGCCTCCTTCGTGGCGCCGGAAAGCAGCCAGGCTCTCGCACTGGAGCGCATCGAGGCACGCGCCTTCGGCTGTCTGCTGGAAGAGCTGATGCAGCGGTGCGAAGGCGCGCCGGAGCCGAGCGAGCGCGAAGCGCTTGCGCAGTTGCAGGCCCGCTGCTTCGACCCCGACCCGCGCCGGCGTCCGGCCCTGGACGAAATCGCCGAGGCCCTGGCCCACCTGGCCCGTTGAACCCCAGCGGCCGCGCTGGAACCTTGGTGACGCCGGCACGGCATGTGGCGGCTTAAGCTGCACGGCTGCTGCATCAACCAAGCCAACACGCTGGAGACACCACCATGGACACCCGCAACCTCTTCTCGCTGCAAGGCCGCACGGCGCTCATCACCGGCGGCTCGCGCGGCATCGGCCGCATGATCGCCGAAGGCTTCCTGGCCCAGGGCGCCCGCGTCTACATCTCGGCGCGCAAGGCCGAGGCCTGCGACCAGACGGCCAAGGAGCTCTCGGCCTTCGGCCACTGCGTGTCGCTGCCGGCGGACGTGTCGACCGTGGAAGGCGCCAAGGGCCTGGTCGATGCCTACGCCAAGCACGAGAAGACGCTGGACATCCTGGTGAACAACGCCGGCGCCGCCTGGGGCGCGCCGTACGACGAGTTTCCGGAGAGCGGCTGGGACAAGGTGGTGGACCTGAACCTGAAAGCACCCTTCTTCCTCACGCAGGCCCTGACGCCCATGCTGCGCAGCGCGGCTGCAACCGGGGGGCACCTGGCCAAGGTCATCAACATCGCCTCCATCGACGGCGTGTCGGTCAACCCGCAGGAAACCTATTCGTACGCGGCCAGCAAGGCAGGCCTCATCCACATGACGCGCCGCATGGCGCTGCGCCTGGCCCGCGACGGCATCGCGGTGAGCGCCATTGCCCCCGGCGCCTTTGCGTCCAGCATGAACAAGGATGCGCGCGACCATGCGGAAGAAGTCAAGCAGCGCATTCCGGCCGGCCGCATCGGCACGCCCGAGGACATGGCGGGCGCGGCCATCTACCTGGCTTCTCGCGCCGGGGACTACGTGATGGGATCGACCCTCATCGTCGACGGCGGCGTGACCCACGCAAGGGGCTGACGCCGCGCGGCGGCGCATGCGAACATTGCGCTCTCTTTCCCAAGGGCGCCGCAACATGACCGACGCAAGCGATTTCACCGCCGAAGGCGGCTGCACCTGCCGCCAGGTGCGCTACAGGCTCAGGTCGCGGCCGATGATCGTGCACTGTTGCCATTGCCGCTGGTGCCAGCGCGAGACCGGGGCATCGTTCGCGCTCAACGCGATGATCGAGGCGGACCGGGTGGAACTGCTGGCCGGCCAGCCCGAACTGGTGAACACGCCGTCGCTCAGCGGCAAGGGCCAGAAGGTGTGGCGCTGCCCGAGCTGCCGCATCGCCGTATGGAGCAACTACGCCGGCCTGGGCGAGGCGGTGCGTTTTGTTCGCGTGGGCACGCTCGACAACCCCGACCTGCTGCCGCCCGACATCCACATCTTCACCGAGTCGAAGCAGCCCTGGATGGTGCTGCCGCCCGGCAAGCCAGCCGTGGCCCAGTACTACAAGGCCGCCGAGATCTGGCCGAAGGAAAGCCTGGAGCGGCGCGCCGCGCTGATCGCCAAGCAGCAGCAGAAGCCCTGAGTCACTTCAGGCGCCCTGGCGTTGCGACGCGCGGCCCCGCATCAGCGTGCGCAGGCGGCGCCACAGCCAGACCAGCGGCTCGGCCGGCTCGACCAGCAGCAGCTGCACCTGGCCAGTGGCCGCGGCCTCCATCTCCAGCCAGCCGCCGTCGTCGAGCTGCAGCCACTGGCCTTCGCCGATGCGATGCAGCGGGCTCACAGCCGTTTCCGACAGCCAACGCGCCGGCTCCCGCACGCACAGCGAGCCCGACAGCACCTGCACGCCAGTGTTCGCGCGAACCGGAATGTGGAGCACCTGCCCCGCCGGCAGCCGCAGGGGGCGGATGGTGGATTCGGAATCGATCGTCCTCATGGTGGCACCTCGTCGTCAAGATGAACTGAAAGTGCCTTCATCGTAGAAATCGGGGCAGCGAAAAAACAGGCACAACAACTGGCCATCTGATGCGAAGCAGTTGCCCGTTGCACCGCTCTGTTATGGTGCTTTTTCTTCGAACTGCATCTGTATCGAATGGCTCGCCTGCGCGAGCATCGACCCACATGGACCCACAGCCGCCTCAGCTGTACAAGCGCCTTGCAGCGCACTATCTGGACGCGATCCGCGCCGGCACGCTGGCGCGCGGCGCGCGCATGCCTTCGCTGCGCAAATTGATGCAGCTGCACGGCATCAGCCTGTCGACCGCGCTGCAGCTGTGCCGCGAGCTGGAGAGCGCCGGCTGGCTGGAGGCGCGCGACCGCTCGGGCTACTTCGTCCGCACGCCGGCGCGCGCCAGCCTCGCACCGTTGAACGAACCCGCCGTCGCCGCGCCCGATCCCGCGCAGTACGTGGGCATTCATGCGCGGGTGTCGGCCTTCGTGTCGAACCGCCGCAACCAGTCGGTGAAGGTCAACTTCTCCATTGCACGCGCCGCGCCGCAGCTGTATCCCGGCGAAGCGCTGCGCTCGGCCATGGCCAAGGGGCTGCGCCAGCGTCCCGAGATGCTCACCACCGCGCCGCAGCAGCGCGGCGAGGCCAGCTTTCGCTCGGTGCTGGCACGGCGCGCGCTGGCCAGCGGCATGACGCTGGCGCCCGACGACATCCTGGTCACCAACGGCTGCATCGAGGCGCTCAACCTGGCGCTGCGCGCGGTGGCCAGTGCCGGCGACACCATCGCGGTGGAGTCGCCCACCTTCTACGGCCTGCTGCAGGTGCTCGAAAGCCTGGGCCTGCGCGCGCTGGAAATTCCCACCAGCCCCCAGACCGGGATCTCGCTCGAAGCGCTGGAACTGGCGGCCGACACCTACGGCGACATCAAGGCCGTGGTGGTGATACCGCACCTGCAGAACCCGCTGGGCAGCGTGATGCCCGACGAGAACAAGCAGCGCCTGCTGCGCTTTTGCGAAGCACGCGACATCGCGCTCATCGAGGACGACACCTACAGCGCGCTGGTCGACAGCCCCGCCCCCCTGCGCGCCATCAAGTCGTGGGACCGCAGCGGGCGGGTGATCCATTGCGCCTCGCTGCACAAGATCCTGGCGCCGGGTCTGCGCCTGGGCTGGATGGCGGCGGGCCGCTGGCAGGCGCGGGTGGAAATGCTCAAGTACGCGCAGACGCGCAACAACGAGAGCCTGGCGCAGCTGGGCGCCGCGCAATTCCTGGCCACCGGCGCCTATGACCGCCATCTGCACCGCCTGCGGGCCGCGCTGGCCACGCAGCGCGAGCAGACGGCCGAAGCCATTGCGCGCTACTTTCCGCCGGGCACGCGCATGAACGTGCCGCCGGGCGGCTTGCAGCTATGGGTTGAACTGCCCGAAGGCCTGTCGGGCAATCGTCTGTGCGAGGAAGCGCTGGCCGAGCAGATCCTGATTGCGCCCGGGTCGCTGTTCTCGAACTCGGTGCGCTATGACCGCTTCACGCGGCTGAACTGCGGCTGGCCCTACACGGACGAGATCGATGCGGCCCTGCGCCGCCTGGGCGAGATCGCCGCCGGGCAGCTGCGCACAAAGGCGCCGCGGCCGGCGCTGGTCAGGACCAGCGAGACAGCTGCTCTTCCTTGAGCTGCCGGCGCAGCTGGTGGTAGTCGGGCACCACGCTTTCCACCGTTTCCCAGAAGCGCGGGCTGTGGTCCATGACGCGCAGGTGCGAGAGCTCGTGCGCCACCACGTAGTCGATCACCGGCATGCGGAAATGCACCAGGCGCCAGTGCAGGCGGATGCCGCCGTCGGCGCTGGCACTGCCCCAGCGCGTGGCCGCGTTCGACAGCGAGAGCTTGCTCCAGCGCACACCCAGGCGCGGCGCGAAATGGTCGAGCCGCTCGGTGAAGATGCGGCGCGCCTGGCGCTGGAGCCAGGCCTGCGCCGCGTCGCGCACCTGGGCGCTGCCGGCATTGCCGGCCAGCGCCAGCCGCAGCACCCGCTCGCCGCTCGCATTGCCTTCACCGCCCGGCCCCACGTCGAGGATGGCGCCGCCGCTGCCGGCAAAGGCATGGCGCGGGTCGAGCTGCACGATGACCGGCTCGCCCAGGAAGTCGAACCTGGCGCCGTCGCACCATTCGATGCGTGATGACTCCATGCGCTGGTGGCGCTCGCGCGTCTCGTCCAGCTTGCGCACGATCCATTCGGATTTTTCCTGCAGGGCGGCGTCCACGTCGCGCAGCGCCACCCAGCGCGGCGCCCGCACGCTCAGGCCCTCGGCCCCCACGACGAAGCCGATGGTGCGGCGCTGGGCCCGGATGAATTCGTAGGCCACGCGGGCATGGCCCAGCATGATTTCGCGCGACGCACGCGGATGCGTGAAGTTGGCTGGCGCCAGTGCATCGGCCAAGGGCAGTGCCGGTGCCGCAGGGCCGGGCTCGGCCGGCGGCGCGGGCACGGGTGGCGCCACGGACGGCGCAGCCGGCGCGTCGAACAGGTCGAGCGTCATTTGCAGCAAGCCACGCATCGCGAGAACCTCGTGGGTGCTACTTCTGGCCGGCGTAGGCTTCAGGGTCGAGGCGGCGCATCTCGGCCTCGATCCAGGCCTCGACCTCGCGCATCAGCTCATCGGGCTTGCGGCCTTCGCTGGAAATGGCGGGCCCGATGGAAACGTCCACAACGCCCGGGCGCTTGATGAATGCCTTGCGCGGCCAGACCTTGGCCGAGGTGACGGCAATGGGAATGACCGGCGCGCCGGTTTCCACCGCCAGGCGCGAGCCGCCCGACTTGTAGTGGCCTGCCTGGCCGCGCGGAATGCGCGTGCCCTCGGGAAACATGATGATCCAGATGCCCTGCGCCAGCAGGCGCTTGCCCTGCGCCACCACCTTGTTGAAGGCCTGCGCGCGCATGTTGCGGTCGATGTGGATCATGTCCAGCCGCGCCATGGCCCAGCCGAAGAAGGGCACGTAGATCAGTTCGCGCTTGAACACGAAGGCCAGCGGATGCGGCATCAGCGTGGGCAGGTAGAAGGTCTCGAAGGTGGACTGGTGCTTGACCAGCAGGATGGCGCCGGCGCGCTTGTCCTGCGGCAGGTTCTCCATGCCGGTGACGCGCGTCTTGATGCCCAGGATGACCCGCGCACCGCCAATGGCCCAGCCGAGCCAGCGCACCGCCATCCAGTACAGCGGCTCGCTTTTGGTCCAGAGGGACGCAACCAGCATGATGAGGGCCCAGGGCACGACGGTGACGAGCATCCACAAGGCATGGATGATGGATCGAATCAGGGGCATGAAGGAAGAAAAATCTGAAAGGAATCAGGCATCGCTGGCGATGCCGGCCTGCTGCGCTTCGCGCGCGAGCAGGAAATCGACGAAGGCCGGCAGGTCCTCGTGCACCCGGGTGCCCGGCGGATACACCGCCGGCAGCGGGTCGACGCCGCGGCAGGCGGCGCCCATGCCGGTGAGCAGCAGGTGCGGCTCGCAGCCCGCCGCATGGCCGGCCTGCAGGTCGCGCAGGCTGTCGCCCGCGGTGGGCATGCCGCGCAGGTCGATGCCGTAGCGCTCGCCGATCTGCTCGAACAGGCCCGGCATGGGCTTGCGGCAGTTGCAGCCTTCGTCGGGCGCGTGCGGGCAGAAGAACACGGCGTCGACGCGGCCGCCCACGGCAGCCAGCATCTTGTGCATCTTGGCATGCATGGCATTGAGCGACGCCATGTCGAACAGCCCGCGTCCCAGGCCCGACTGGTTGGAGGCGATGGCCACCACCCAGCCCGCGTGGTTGAGTCGCGCGATGGCCTCCAGCGCGCCGGGCAGAGGCGTCCATTCGACGTCGCTCTTCACGAAGTCCTCGCGGTGCACGTTGATGGTGCCGTTGCGGTCGAGAATGACGAGCTTCATGGCATGGCCCTGCACGGTGTGATGTCCCGTTCGCTGCAATTCAGACCGCCAGGCGCTCGAGTTGCGCCACGCGGTTCATCGCGCCGTGCAGCTTGGACAGAAGGCCCAGGCGGTTCAGGCGCAGGTCGGCTTCCTCGGCGTTGACCATGACGCCATCGAAGAAGGCGTCGACCGGCGCACGCAGCGCGGCCAGGGTCTGCAACGAGGCGGTGTAGTCGCCGGCGGCGAACTGCGCGTCGGCCTTGGGCACCACGCTTTGCATGGCTTCGTAGAGCGAGCCCTCGGCCGGCTCGCGAAAGAGCGCGGTGTTGACGTGCGCATCGGCCTCGGGCGATTTTTTAAGGATGTTGCCGATGCGCTTGTTGGCGGCCGCCAGGGCGGGCGCCTCGGGCAGCGCCGCGAAGGCACGCACCGCGGCCAGCAGCTCGGGCACCAGCGCCAGTTGCTGGGGTTGCGAGGCGAGCACCGCGTCGGCTTCCTGCGCGCTCGCGCCCTGCTCGCGCAGGCTGCCCGAGAGGCGGTCGAAGACGAAGGCCTGCAGGCCGTTCACCGCACCCTCGGCGTCGAACCCGGCCACGGCCGAGAACTGCTGCGCGGCCTTGGCCAGCAGCGGCTGCAGCTCCAGCGGCAGCTTCTTCTCGACGAGCATGCGGATCACGCCCAGCGCGTGGCGGCGCAGCGCGAACGGGTCGCGGTCGCCCGAAGGCAGGTTGCCGATGCCGAACATGCCCACCAGGGTTTCGAGCTTGTCGGCCAGCGCCACCACCACGCCGACGTCGCCGCGCGGCAGGGTGTCGCCGGCAAAGCGCGGCTTGTAGTGGTCTTCGATGGCATCGGCCACCTCAGGCGCCAGGCCGTCGTGCAGCGCGTAGTAGCGGCCCATGGTGCCCTGCAGCTCGGGAAACTCGCCCACCATGTCGGTGACCAGGTCGGCCTTGGCCAGCTGCGCCGCCTGCGTGGCGCGCGAAGCCAGGTCGGCGTCGCCCAGCATCTCGGCAATGGCACGGGCGATGTGCATCACGCGCGTGACGCGCTCGCCCTGGGTGCCCAGCTTGTTGTGATAGACCACCTTGCTCAGCTGCTCGACGCGCGAGGCCAGCGACTTCTTGCGGTCCTGGTCGAAGAAGAACTTGGCGTCGGCCAGGCGCGGGCGCACCACGCGCTCGTTGCCGCCGATGACGGCGCTGGCGTCTTGCGGGCGGATGTTGCTCACCACCAGGAACTTGTTGGTCAGGCGGCCATGCGCGTCCAGCAGCGGGAAGTACTTCTGGTTGGCCTTCATCGTGAGGATGAGGCATTCCTGCGGCACGTCGAGGAACTCGCGCTCGAACTCGCAGACAAGCACGTTGGGGCGCTCGACCAGCGCGGTCACTTCGTCCAGCAGGGCGTCATCGTCGATGGGTACCGAGCCGGCACCGACCTTGAGAGCCGCCTCCGACAGCTGGCGCGCGATTTCCTGGCGGCGCGCCTCGAAGCCGGCGATGACGGCACCCTCGTCATTGAGTTGCAGGGCATAGCTGTCGGCATCGCGCAGCACGACCGGGTCGACGCTGGCTTCGAAGCGGTGGCCGTGCGTTTCGCGGCCCGAGCGCAGGCCCAGGGCCTCCAGCGGCACCACGTCGGCGCCGTGCAGGGCCACCAGGCCGTGGGCCGGGCGCACGAAGCTCACGCTGGTCCAGCCGGGCAGCTCGCCGGTTTCGAGCTGGTAGCTCATCACCTTGGGAATGGGCAGCTTGGCAATGGATTCGGCCAGCGCCTTCTGCAGGCCGTCGGCCAGGCTAGCGCCGCGCGCGGTGCTTTCGAAGAACAGCGCTTCGGCCTTGCCGTCCTGCGCGCGCTTGAGGCCGGCCACGGCGGAGGCGTCGGCCCCCAGCGATGCCAGCTTTTTCAGCAGCGCAGGCGTCGGCTGGCCGGAGGCATCCAGGGCCACGCTCACCGGCATGAGCTTCTGCGAAACAGCCTTGTCGGCCGCCTGCGAAGCCACGTCGGTCATGTGCGCTGCCAGCCGGCGCGGCGAGGCGAATGCGGTGAGCACCGAGCCGCCGTCGGCCAGGCCCTGGGCCACGAGCTGGTCGCGCAGCACGCCGGCAAAGGCGTCGCCCAGCTTCTTCAGCGCCTTGGGCGGGAGTTCCTCGACGAAGAGTTCGACGAGCAGGTTCTTCTTGTCGTTCATGGTCATGGTTCAGGCCGCCTTCCTTGCCGGGATCTGAGCCACCCACTCGCGCGGGGCCATCGGGAAGCCCAGCCGCTCGCGGCTGTCGTAATAGCTCTGCGCCACGGCGCGCGCCAGGTTGCGGATGCGGCCGATGTAGGCGGCGCGCTCGGTCACGCTGATGGCGCCGCGGGCGTCCAGCAGGTTGAAGCTGTGCGCGGCCTTGAGCACCTGCTCGTAGGCCGGCAGCGCCAGTTGTTCTTCCATGAGGTGCTTGGCCTGCTTCTCGTGCGCCGCGAAAGCGGAGAACAGGAAGTCGGCGTCGGAATGCTCGAAGTTGTAGGTGGACTGCTCCACCTCGTTCTGGTGGTAGACATCGCCATACGAGATGCCGGGCGCCCACTCCAGGTCGAAGATGCTTTCCTTGCCCTGGATGTACATGGCCAGCCGTTCCAGGCCATAGGTGATCTCGCCGGTGGCGGGCTTGCAGTCGATGCCGCCCACCTGCTGGAAGTAGGTGAACTGCGTTACCTCCATGCCGTTGAGCCAGACTTCCCAGCCCAGGCCCCAGGCGCCAAGCGTGGGGTTCTCCCAGTCGTCCTCGACAAAGCGGATGTCGTTCTTCTTGAGGTCGAAGCCCAGCGCCTCGAGCGAGCCCAGGTACAGCTCCAGGATGTTGGCCGGTGCCGGCTTGAGCACGACCTGGTACTGGTAGTAGTGCTGCAGGCGGTTGGGGTTCTCGCCGTAGCGGCCGTCCTTGGGCCGGCGGCTGGGCTGCACGTAGGCCGCTTTCCACGGCTCGGGCCCGATGGCGCGCAGGAAGGTGGCGGTGTGCGAAGTGCCCGCGCCGACCTCCATGTCGTAGGGCTGCAGCAAGGCGCAGCCCTGGGCGTCCCAGTACGACTGCAGTTTGAGAATGATCTGTTGGAAGGTCAGCATGGGCTGGCCGGCAGTGGCCGGACGTGTGAATCGCTCGAGGGGCGGCTGCCCGCGAAATGAGCGATTTTACGAGGCCCGGCGAAAGGCGCTCGCCCCAAGTGCGCCGGCACTGCTGCCGCCGGAAGACAGTGCGACTCCCAAAAGAAGAACGCCGGGAGGCTTCCCGGCGTTTCTGTCTGGCGTGCCGCTTCCGATTACTTGCTGGTTTGCATCGAGCCCATGGCCACGTACGACTTGCTGGCTTGCTCGTACGCCGCCTGGTTTCCGCTCAACGGCGCATCGCCATAGGCCAGCCCCGAAAGGCCGGCCTTGGACCAAGCCATCGCATCGGCGCTCACCTGGGCTCGGTTGTTCTGGCCGACTTGCGCGAACTCGCGCGGGTTGCCTTCCGGGTACCCCACTGTGGGCGCAGTAGCAAGCCATTGCTGGGTTTGCGCCGCAACCTGTGCGTGCGTGGCCTGCGTGGGCAGCGGCTGGGGACGGGGATCGCCTTCCGCGTAGTCTGCAAATGCAGGCATGGCCGCAGCAGCAAAGGACAGGGACAGGATGGTGGCAGAGATGGTCTTGTGCATTGAATTGCTCCCTTTTGAGATGTGACAGCTTGAGGATCTTGCGGCGCCGTACATGGCAGCGCCGTTCACAGGCCCGCGCATTTTGGAGGCGCGCGCAAGCCAGACCGTCAATCAAAAGTCAGCGCAGGGTTGCTCTTGCAAATTCACAACACTGCCCACCGCCTTTTGCTGCATTTCTGCGCCTTTAGTACTCCCAGAAGATGCGCTGCAGCTCCTTGGTATCGGAGGTCTTGGTCAACGCCACCATGGCCAGGATGCGGGCCTTCTGCGGGCGCAGGTCGTGTGCCACCACCCAGTCGTACTTGTCGTCCGGCTGCTCGGCATTGCGAATGACGAAGCCGTCCGGCACGCGCGAGGAGCGGATCACGACCACGCCGCTTTCGCGCGCTGCCTGCAGGCGCGGAACGATGCGGTCGGCCACCGAGCCGTTGCCGGGGCCGCCGTGAATCAGCGCCTTGACGCCGCTCTTGGCCACCGCGTCGACGGCGGTGGTGCTCACGCCGGCATAGCTGTAGACGACCTCGACGGGCGGCAGCGTGCTGATCTGCTCGATGTCGAACTCCGAATTGACCGTGTGGCGCTTGACGGGCGCGCGGAACCAGTAGCTTCTGCCCTCCACGACCATGCCCAGCGGGCCCCACTGGCTGGAGAAGGCGCTGGGCACGATGTTGACGTTCTTGCTCACGTCGCGGCCGCTCTGGATGGTGTCGTTCATGGTCAGCAGCACGCCCTTGCCGCGCGCATCCTTGCTGCCGGCCACCACCACCGCGTCGTACAGGTTGAGCGCGCCGTCGGCCGACAGGGCCGTGCCAGGCCGCATCGAGGCCACCATGACGATCGGCTTGTCGGTGTGCACCGTCAGCGTCAGGAAGTAAGCCGTTTCTTCTACCGTGTCGGTGCCATGGGTGATGACGATGCCGTCCACATCCGGCTGCTTGGCCAGCTGCGCCACGCGTTTGGCCAGGGTGAGCAGGTGCTCGTTGGTCATGCTCTCGGAGGCCACCTGGAAGACCTGCTCGCCCTTGACGTTGGCCACCTTGCCCAGCTCGGGCAGGCCAGCGATCAATTTGTCCACGCCGACCTTCGCGGCCGCGTAGGTGGCGCTGTTGAGAGCCGACGCGCCGGCCCCGGCAATGGTGCCGCCGGTGGCCAGAATCATCACATTGGGCAGCGCCTGCTGCGCCTGCGCGATGGCACTGGCCGCCATGAGCGCGGCGCTGGCCGCGAAGGCACGGAATCTGGATGACAAGTACAAGGGGACCTCCATTTGTTTCGGTTTGATCGTTGGTATGGCGCCGCGCCGTCGCAGCGCGCGCAAAGCGTACCGGGAAGCGAGACGCAACGGCGATCGCGCGCATGCCGACACGGCATGCCTTCATGCGTGCTCGTGCAGCAAAACGAGAGAAACCGAAATGAAGCCAGCCGACGGTGCCGCGAATCGGCTCAGTCCTGGGGCGGCGCGACGCGCAGCCGGCGCGCCCGCATGCGCCCCGCCAAGGTGGCCGCCACGATCGACAGGGCACCGACCCACAGCGGCCAGAGCCCGTACTTCGACACCCAGCGTGCATAGGGCGTGAGGCCGTTTCGGCCCTCCACCTGCGCGGTCAACACGCCACGCGTCATGCGCGGCAACTCGTGCGTCACGCGACCGCGATGATCGATGACCGCCGTCGCGCCGGTGTTGGTGGCGCGAACCATGGGGCGCTCGAACTCGATGGCGCGCATGCGCGAAATGGCGCGGTGCTGGTCGATGGCGATGGTGTCGCCGAACCAGGCGATGTTGCTCACATTGAGCAGTACGGTGGGGGCGTGCGCCTCATCGCGGAAGTTGGCGCCGATTTCGTCGCCGAACAGATCCTCGTAGCAGATATTGGGCGCAAGCCGCTGCCCCTGCCACTCGAAGGAAGCTTGCGCCAGCCCGCCGCTGCGAAAGTCGCCCAGCGGGATGTTCATGAGGTTGGTGAACCAGCGGAACATCGAAGGCACGAACTCGCCGAAGGGCACGAGGTGCGCCTTGTCGTAGCGATAGGGTTGCGAGCGCCCGGGCGCAAAGCCCAGCACCGAATTGGTGTATTCGCGGCCGCTGCCCAGCGGCACGCCGACGATGGCCGCCTGGCTGCCGGTGGCGTAGCGCTGCACGATGGCATCCAGATACCCCGGCGGCAGCTGGGCGGGCAATAGCGGCAGCGCCGTTTCGGGCGTGATCACGAGCGGCGCGCGGTTGGCCATGAGCTGTTCGCCGTACCAGCGCAGGGCCACGGCAATGCCGCCGCCCGGGATGAACTTCTCGTCCTGGGGAATGTTGCCCTGGAGCAGCGCAACGTCCACGCGGCCGGCGCTGGCTGCGTCGGGCGACGGCTTGCAGTCGGTGCGAAGGCATTGCGAGGCCGTCCCGCCATACAGCAGGAAGGCCGCCAGTGCCGCGGGAAGAGTCCAGGAACGCACGCGCCGCGGATCCAGCCCGGGCACGCGGGCCAGCATGACTGCGACAACAGCGGCGAGCGCGCCAATGCCATAGACGCCGACGCTGCGCGCAAAGACCATCAGAGGCCCGTCCACATGGGCGTAGCCGCCGGCGCCCCACGGGAAGCCGGTGAACAAGCTGTTGCGCAGCAGCTCGGCCATGGTCCACAAGGCAGCGAACAGCAGCGCCGACGGCAGCAGCTGGCGTGGCGCCCACTGCACATAGAGTGCCCCTGCCAGCCCGTAGTAGAGAGAAAGCGCGGCCGATAGCAGGAAGGTTGCCAAGGCGGCCAGCGGCGCGGCGAGCCCGCCGTAGGTGTGCATGGAAACGTAGAGCCACCAGGTGGCGCCGCACAGCCATGCGGTGCCAAAGGCCCACGCGGCGTACCCGGCGCGGCGCCATGCGCCCGACGGATGGCCGGCACGAAGCTGGTCGAGCCGCCAGACGAGCAGGCCCAGGGAGATCAGTTGCAGCCACCACAGTGGCTGTCCGTTCCATGGCCACGCAATCGAGGCGGCCTGCGCAAGGCCCGCCACCCAGGGCAGGAGCCGGCCCGGCCAGGGGCCTCGACGGTCAAGAGACGCGGTGTTCAATCCGCCGCGTCGCCGCCGCGTGCTGGCGACACCTTGAACCAGCGCACTGCACCGCCCTTGGTGTGCAGCACGAAGAAGTCGAAGCCGCCGATGGTGTGGTGCTCGCCGCGCTTGGGCACGTGGCCCATCTCGTGGGCAATGAGGCCGCCGATGGTCTCGAAGTCTTCCGAGAGCTGCTCTTCGTTGAGCTCGATGGCAAAGGCCTCGGCGACGCGCTCGACCGGCGTGTCGCCCGACACCCTGTAGGTGTGGTCGGCCAGGCCGAAGATGTCGCCTTCGTCCTCGGCGATGTCGAACTCGTCCTCGATCTCGCCAACGATCTGCTCGAGTACGTCCTCGATGGTGATCAGGCCTGCCACGCGGCCGAATTCGTCGATGACGACGGCCAGGTGGTTGCGGTTGCCGCGGAATTCACGCAACAGGTCGTTCAGGCCTTTGCTTTCGGGCACGAAGGTGGCCGGGCGCAGCAGCGCGCGGATCGACAGCGACGGCGAGCGCTGCAGCTTGAGCAGATCCTTGGCCAGCAGGATCCCGATGATGTTTTCCTTGTCGCCCTCGTAGACGGGAAATCTCGAGTGGGCGGTGTCGATCACCGTGTGGATCAGCGTCTCGAGTGGGTCGTCGATGTTGACAAGGTCCATGCGCGGCGCGGCGACCATCACGTCGCCGGCCGTCATGTCGGCCATGCGCAGAACGCCCTCGAGCATGACTCTCGACTCGGCGCCGATGACGTCGTTGTCCTCGGCGTCGGCCAGGGTTTCGATCAGCTCGTCGCGCGAGTCCGGTCCGGGGTGGATGAACTCGACGAGCTTCTGGAGAAAACTGCGCTTGTCTTCCCGCTCGTTGTTGGGGCGGTCAGGGTGTGGGTCTGCCACTGCAGGAGGGCGGAAGTTGGGGGAGTACAAGGATACCGGATTGGCCGGTCAGTCTGATGAAACCCCTTGCACTCTTCGCGCGGGCCGCCGTCAGCCGCTCAGGCCGACGACTTGTCGCGCGCGTCCTGCACGCCCCGGCGCACTTCCTGCAGACCGGCCAGGAAAGCCCAGAACTGCTTGGCGCGGGTCTTGAGCTGAAAGTCGATCTCGGCGAAGTGGTCGAGCGCGATCTCGCTCATGCGGCTGTCCAGGGTGGGCTCGGGGAGCTCCAGGTGGGCCTCCGATTCGGAACCGCTGCGCACCACGCTGGCGCCCGCCTTTCGGGCGATCTTGAGCATGGCGGCGTTTTCGCTCAGCGCATGGATGAACAGCATCCGCACATCGGCATTGCGGGCGGTCACTTCCGCTCGCTCGAACAGGCGGGCCCCGTAACCGCGTCCACGCGCGTGCTTTGAAACGGAGACGCCGAATTCGGCGCATTCGTTGGGCTGGCCCTCCGGCGCAAAGGCCAGGTGGGCCATGGCAATCAGTTCGAGACGGCGGTTGTAGATGCCGAACAGCTCGTCGCGCTCGAAGTCCAGGCCGTCGACATATCGGCGGATCTGCTCGTCGGAGGCGCTATAGCCGAAACGAAGATAACGGTCGTGCGCGTCCAGTGCCAGCAAATGCTTGGCGATGCGCTCGCGCTCGTCCGGGCCGATCGATCGGATCGGCACCAGGACGGGTTGCTGGTGAGCCGCCGAGGTCGAGGCACTGCGCGGCTCGATCATCGGCATTCTGAGAAAGGAACCGGCGCCCAGCGAGGCTTTGAAAATGGCCATGGCTTGATGCATGCCTCAAATATAAGGGTTTTCCCTGAGAATCCAAGCACCTGCGGGACATGTCCATTCGATATCCAGGGCGTTTGCCATGGTCTTCTCGTCCAGCGGGGCGATTCCGTGCGAGATACGGCGCCGCTCCTGAACTTAGTCGATTCCTGCTTCGACGCAAGTTCTGCAAGATCCGCGCAATCCCCAGTTGCCTGGCCGCTCGGCGTCGCATTCGCGACATGTTTCGCGCGCAGACGCGCGAGCGCTAGGACAAGCCCGCTGTGAGAGCTTCGGATGCTTTCGGAGAATGCGGCCCAAAGGAGATTGCATGCAGACATCCGTGCTCAAGAACTATCCCGCCGGCGTACCTCACACGATCGACCCGGAGCAATACGGCTCTCTCGGGCAGCTTTTCGAAGAATCCTTCAAACTTTACGCGCAGCGGCCATTCTCGGTATGCATGGAGCAATGGATGTCCTACGGGGAGCTGGACGAGCTCTCCACGGCGCTTGGGGCCTGGCTGCAGGGCCAGGGGCTGGAGCCGGGCGCACGGGTGGCGATCATGCTGCCCAACATTCCCCAGTTCGCAGTCACGATGGCGGCGGTACTTCGCGCCGGCTACACCTGCGTCAACGTCAATCCGCTCTATACCGCCCGCGAGCTCGAACACCAGCTCAAGGATTCCGGAGCGAGCGCGATCATCATCCTGGAGAACTTCGCTCAAACCCTGGAGCAGGTCATTTCACGCACCAAGGTCCAGCATGTCGTGCTGACGGCCATGGGCGACCTGCTGGGCGGCATGTACGGCCGCTGGATTACTTTTGCGGTGCGCAACCTGGCGAAGATGGTGCCGGCCTTCAAGCTTCCACTCGATCAAGGGCGCACGGTGACTCGCTTTGCGGATGCACTTGCGCAAGGGCACTCGCGCAAGCTGGCGCCCAGCGGGAATACGCTCGATTCCATCGCCTTCCTGCAGTACACGGGCGGGACCACCGGCTTGTCCAAGGGCGCAGTGCTGACGCACCGGAATATCGTCGCAGCCACATTGCAGGCGCAGGCCTGGTTCAGCCCGGCACTCGGGCGTGCGGGAGACCTGAGCAAGGTCAACAGCATTGCTGCGCTGCCGCTGTATCACATCTTTGCGCTCACCTTGTGTTTGCTGGCGATCCGCCAAGGCTCCCACCTGACGCTGATTCCGAATCCGCGGGATATGCGCAAGTTCATCGCAGTACTCAAGAAGCGGCCGTTTCACATGCTGCCGGCGGTGAATACGCTGTTCAACGGTCTGTTGATGCAGCCCGAGTTCAAGAGTCTGGATTTTTCTTCGCTCTTCGTCTCGCAAGCCGGCGGCATGGCGGCATCCGAAGGTACTGCCGTACGCTGGAAGGAAGCCACCGGCTGCACCATGATCGAAGGATGGGGCATGAGCGAGACCTGCGCCATCGGCACCAACAACCCAGTCATGAGCCAGCAATTCAGCGGCACCATTGGCCTGCCGCTGCCAAGCATCGAGATCGCGATCAAGGACGATGCCGGGCATACTGTTTCGGAGGGCGAAGCGGGTGAGCTTTGCATCAAGGGGCCGAACGTGATGGTCGGCTACTACAACCAGCCGGCCGAAACCGCGGCAGCCTTCACCTCAGACGGGTTCATGCGCACCGGCGACATCGCCGTCATGCAGGAGGACGGGCATTGCCGCATCGTCGATCGCAAGAAGGACATGATTCTTGTGAGCGGCTTCAATGTCTTTCCGAACGAGTTGGAGAACGTCATCTCGCTATGCCCCGGCGTGATCGAGTGCGCCGCCGTTGGCGTACCGGACGAAAGGCAGGGCGAAGCCATCAAGGTATTTGTCGTTCGACGCGACAGTTCCTTGAGTGAGGAAGATGTGCTTCACTACTGCCACGATCGGCTCACCGGCTACAAGCGGCCGAAGCACATCGAGTTCAGGGATGCGCTGCCCAAGACCAACGTGGGCAAGATCCTGCGGCGCGAGCTGCGTACTGCAGCAGCGCATTGACTTGGCCGGCGCAGCATGAGCATCGAACTGCCAGTTGGCGTCCGCGTGCTGGAACGCGGATGGCTGTCCTCGAACAACGTGTTGCTCGCTGGACGGTACGGCACGGCCCTGATCGATTCCGGCTACACGACGCATTCAGGCCAGACTCTTGCGTTGGTCGCCCACGCCTTGGCGGGAAGGGCGCTCGACCTGCTCGTGAATACCCATCTTCACAGCGACCACTGCGGCGGCAACTCGGCATTGCAGGCCCGCTATCCAGAACTCATCACCCGGATTCCGCCTGGAGAGGCCGACGCGGTGCGCCAATGGGATGAGAGCAAGCTGAGCTATCGAGCAACGGGGCAGGCCTGCCCCCGCTTTGGCTTCGATACGGTCCTGGAGCCCGGCTCAGTGGTGGAAATGGGCGATGCCGCGTGGCAAGTTCACGCCGCACCCGGTCATGACCCGCACGCAGTCATCCTCTTTGAACCGGCCTCTCGAGTCCTTGTCTCGGGCGATGCGCTGTGGCAGAAAGGCTTCGGCGTCGTCTTCCCGGAGATGTGGGGTGAGCCTTCATTCGACGAAGTAGGAGCGACACTCGATCTGATCGAATCGCTGCGCCCAGCCTGCGTCATTCCAGGGCACGGGACGGCGTTCGACCAGGTTGCCGACGCATTGAGAACC
>JAFECZ010000379.1 GCA_018241905.1 Pseudomonadota bacterium | reverse complement strand
GTTGCTGGCATGGGGCGCGCCGGCAAAGGGGCTGCCCAGGGTGATGACGCTGCGCACCTGCTCGGGTGCGCGGCGCGACATCTCGCGGGCAAAGATGCCGCCCAGGCTCCAGCCCACCAGGCTGACCTTGCGCCCGTAGCGCTCATGCAACTCGGCCAGGCGCTCCTGCATCAGGTCCTGGCGGCCGGGGCGCGGGCCGAAGTTGCGGCCCATCTTCCAGCCGTGGGCCTTGTAGCCGCGGTCGTTCAGAAAGGCGCGCAGCGGCGCGGTGGAGGTGTCGCTGGCTGCCAGCCCGGGCAGCACCAGCACCGGGTGCCCGTCGCCGCGCGGCGCCAGGCGCAACAGCGGCGCCATTGCGAAGAAGGCGTTGAGCTCCGCAATGGCGCGCACTTCGAGCAGCAGCAGCCTGCGCGAGGGCGGTGCCATGTTTTCCGTTTCGGGCATGTCGTCTCCACGAGTTGTGGGGCCGAGTTTTCAGGCGCGAGACGGGCGTGCAAAGGTGCGTTGTGACCGCTATGCGGTGATTTCGGGACGACTCGTCACGCAGGTGACGAGCCCCGTTCGCGCGGTGCTGCTACCTGCGCTTGTTCAGCGTGGGCGCTGCGAAGTCCGCCACGATCTGCCGCAGCAGCCGCGCCGCTGCCGGCGGCAGCACGCGCCCATGGCGCGACACCACGTGCACGCGCCCTTGCGACAGCAGCGGGTTCTTCATCGGCAGCGCGACCACGCGCGAAATATCGAGCGGCCCCGGCAGCGAGAAGGGCGTGCCCAGCGCGTAGCCCAGCCCCGCCACCACGAAGTGCCCCATGGCGTTGAAGGAACTGGTGGTGAGCAGCGTGTTCAGCCGTATCCCTTCGCTGATCTCGGCCGCCTCGATATGCTGGCGCACACCGAAGCTGCGGTGCAGCGCGGCGCCGGGGTAGGGCAGCAGGTCGTCCAGCCTGAGCGGGCGATCGAGCCTGGCCAGCGGGTGGTTGTCCAGCACCAGGGCCTGGATGGGCTGCGGGTGCGAATGGTGGGTTCGCAGCCGCTCGTCGCGCGGCGGCTGGAACAGCATGCCGATGTGGGCGCGCTCGTCCACGATGCCCCGCACGATGTCGTCGGTTGCGCCCACCGACAGGTCCACCGTGATGCCCGGGTGCTGGGCCATGAACTCGCGCAAGCTGTGGCGCATGAGCCAGTCGACAAAGCCTTCGCCGGCCACGATGTCGATGTGGCCGCGTTCCACCTTCTGGATGCTTTCGAATTCGGCCAGCAGCTGCTGCTTCTGGCTGTGCTGGCGGCGCAGGTACGTGGCCAGCAGCAGCCCGGCGTCGGTGGGCACCACGCCGCGGCCGTGCCGCTCCAGGAGGCGCGTGCCGCAGTCGCGCTCGAGCACGGCAATGGCGCGGCTGACGGCCGAGGCGTCCATGCCCAGCAGCTCGGCGGCGCCGCGCACCGAGCCGCTTTCCACCACCTGCATGAAGTAGCGCACGCGCCGGGCGTCGAGGCGGTCATCCATCGCACCAGGCATGGGGCGGTCCTTTCTGAGTGTTGCGTTTCATGCAACAAATATCCCAAGTTCGGGTCATTGATGCAATGGGTCCGGTTGGCGAGACTTCGCAGCGCCGGCCTGCCGGCGGCGCGGCCGGCCAGGGTGCAGGCGGCCGCAGCCCCTTCCCGAAGCGCCCGATAACGAATCCCAAGGAAGACAAGCCCCCATGAATCCCGCATCCCCTCAATCCGCAGCAATGGCCGCTGCCGTGCCGACCCATTCGCCTGCCGCCGGGCGCGTGCGGCTGCTGGTCGTCACGCTGGTTGTCGTCGCCCTGGCCGAGCTGGTCGGGTCCGTGCAGTTCAAGCTCGGCCCGGGCAAGGTCGTGCTGCTGCCCATGCTGTGGGCGCTGCTCATCGCCGCCGTGTGGGGCGTGGCCCAGCGCCGCGTGCCCGGCGCCGCGCGCATCGACACCGGCCTGCAGGGCCTGGCCGGCGGCATGCTCAACGCCGCACTGCTGCTGTTCGTGGTGAAGCTGTCGCTCACGGTGGGCGCCGCGCTGCCCATGGTCAAGCAGGCGGGCTGGGCGCTGTTCTTCCAGGAGTTCGGCCATGCCTTCGGCACGCTGGTCCTGGGCCTGCCGCTGGCATTGCTGCTGGGCATCAAGCGCGAGGCGGTGGGCGCCACCTTCTCGGTGGGCCGCGAGGGCAACCTGGTCATCATCGGCGAGAAGTACGGCATGGCCTCGCCCGAGGGCCGCGGCGTGCTGGCCGAATACATCACCGGCACCGTGCTGGGCGCCTTGTTCATCGCGGTGCTGGCCGGCTTCATCACCAGCCTGGGCATCTTCGATCCGCGTTCGCTGGCCATGGGTGCCGGCGTGGGCTCGGGCAGCCTCATGGCCGCTGGCCTGGGCGCCATCACCGCGCAGCAACCGGCCGAGATGGTGCCGCAGCTCACGGCCATTGCCGCCGCCTCGAACCTGCTGACCTCGGTGGTGGGTTTCTACTTCACGCTGTTCCTGTCGCTGCCGGCCTGCTCGTGGCTGTACGGCAAGCTCGAGCCGGTGCTGGGCCGCATCACCCCGCGCGGGCGCCGCCCCGTGGCCGAGGCCACGCCCGACATGGGCAAGGCCGCGCCTGCGCTGCACAGCCTGTCGGCCGTCGACACCTTCCTGGCCTGGGCCATCATGGTGGGCGGCGTGATGGTCGGCAACCTGCTGTCGTACAAGGTGCCCATGCTGGTGTCCTTCGAGGGCATGCTGGTGGTGGTGGCCATCGTGGCCGTGGTGGAGGTGCTCAAGCGCCTGATGCCGCGCATGCCGCTGGTGCTGGTGCTCTCGGTGCTGGCCACCATCGTGGGCATTCCGGGCTTCATGCCCTTCAGCGACACCGTGCTGGCGTTGACCAGCAAGCTCAACTTCATGGCCTTCACCACGCCGGTGCTGGCGCTGGCCGGCTTCTCCGTGGCCAAGGACCTGCCGCTGTTCCGCCAGCTGGGCTGGCGCATCGTGGCGGTGTCGCTCACTGCCACCGCCGGCACCTTCCTCGGCGCCACCTTGATCGCTGAATTCTTCCATTGACCCGAACACTCCGAAGGCACGAAACATGTACCGCGACCCCGAGATTTCCGAAGACATCCGCCAGAGCATGGTCGCCTGGCGCCGCGACATCCACGCCAACCCCGAGACGGCCTTCGAGGAACACCGCACCGCCAACGTGGTGGCCAATGCGCTGCAACTGATGGGCCTGCCGGTGCACCGCGGCCTGGCCGTGACCGGCGTGGTGGGCACGCTGAAGAACGGCGAGGGCCCGAGCATCGCCCTGCGCGCCGACCTGGACGCGCTGAACATGCAGGAGCTGGGCTCGCAGGCCCATGCCTCCAAGTGCGTGGGCAAGATGCACGCCTGCGGCCACGACGGCCACACCGCCATGCTGCTGGGTGCCGCCGCGCACCTGTCGCGCCACAAGCCCTTCCGCGGCACGGTGCATTTCGTGTTCCAGCCCGGCGAGGAGAACGAAGGGGGCGGGCGCGTGATGGTGGAAGAAGGCCTGTTCGACAAGTTCCACGCCGACGCGGTGTACGGCATGCACAACTTCCCGCAGATGCCGCGCGGCCAGTTCGCCATCCGCGTGGGCACCATGACGGCCTTTCTCGACACCTTCGAGATCACCATCACCGGCAAGGGCGCGCACGGCGCCATGCCCGAGACCGGCATCGACTCGGTGGTGGTCGCCGCGCAGCTGGTGAACGCGCTGCAGACCATCGTGAGCCGCCGCACCGGCGCCACCGAATCGGCGGTGGTGAGCGTCACGCAGATCCACGGCGGCGACACCTGGAACGTGATTCCGGAAGAAGTGGTGCTGCGCGGCACGGTGCGCACGCTCGATGCGGCGGTGCAGGACCGCACCGAGAACGCCATGCGCCAGGTGTGCGAGGGCGTGGCGCAGACGCACGGCGCGCGCATTGCGCTGAAGTTCATGCGCGGCTACCCGGGCGTGGTCAACACGGCAGAGGAAACGGCCGCCGCCGTCTCCGCCGCCGCCAGCCTGGTCGGTGCGGACAAGGTGCACACCGACATCAAGCCGGCCATGGGCTCGGAAGACTTCGCCTTCATGCTGCAGAAGCGCCCCGGCGCCTACATCGGCATCGGCGCGGGCGAGGGCGCCAACGACCCGCCGGTGCACAACCCCTACTACGACTTCAACGACAACATCCTGCCCCTGGGCGCGGCCTATTGGGTGGCACTGGTCAAGCAGCAGCTTCCGGCCGCATGATGCGCTGATGCTCTCCGTCTTCGACATCTTCAAGATCGGCATCGGCCCCTCCAGCTCGCACACGGTGGGGCCCATGCGCGCGGCGCTGATGTTCGCGCAGGCGCTGCAGGCCCATGGGCTGCTTGCGCGCACCACGCGGCTGGAAGTGCAGCTGTTCGGCTCGCTGGGCGCCACGGGGCGCGGCCATGCCACCGACCAGGGCGTGCTGCTCGGGCTGCTGGGCGAGGCGCCCGACACGGTCGAGCCCGCGCGCGCGGCCACCATGCTGGCGGCCGTCCGGCGCGACAGGCAACTGCCGCTGCTGGGCACGCACACCATCGCATTCGACGCGCGCAGCGACATCGCCTTCCTGGGCGAACGCTCGCTGCCCGAACACCCCAACGCCATGAGGCTGGCCGCCTTCGATGCTGCGGGCAACTTGCTGCGCGAGAGCCACTACTTCTCGGTGGGCGGCGGCTTCGTGGTGGAAGGCGGCGCGCTGGCCCCCGGTGCCGGCCCGCACGAAGTGGCGGTGCCCTACGCCTTTCGCACGGGCGACGAATTGATGGCGCTGGCCAAGGCGAACGGCTGCTCGATTGCCAAGCTGGTCATGGCCAACGAATGCACCTGGCGTCCGGAAGCCGAGGTGCGCGAGCGCCTGCTGCGCATCTGGGGCGTGATGCAGGACTGCACCCGCCGCGGCCTGGGCCAGGACAACGCCGAAGCCGGCCAGCCCTTGCCCGGCCCCTTGCACCTGCGCCGCCGCGCGCCGGCGCTGTACCAGCGCCTGACGCAGGACATCGCCGGCAGCGACCCGCTGGCCGCCATGGACTGGGTCAACGCCTTTGCCATGGCGGTGAACGAGGAAAACGCCGCCGGCGGCCGCGTGGTCACCGCCCCCACCAACGGCGCGGCCGGCATCGTGCCGGCGGTGCTGCACTACTACATGCGCTTCGTGCCCGATGCGGGCGAAGAGGGCGTGGTCGAGTTCCTGCTGACGGCCGCGGCCATCGGCATGCTCTACAAGACCAACGCATCCATCTCCGGCGCCGAGGTCGGCTGCCAGGGCGAGGTGGGCGTGGCCTGCTCCATGGCC
>JAFECZ010000378.1 GCA_018241905.1 Pseudomonadota bacterium | reverse complement strand
GGTGCGGCGCTTGACCTGCTGCAGCCGCAGCAGCTCCGACTGCATCTCGGTGCGGATGATCGGGTCCAGCGCCGAGAAGGCCTCGTCCATCAGCAGGATCGAGGGGTCGGAAGCCAGGGCGCGCGCCAGCCCCACGCGCTGCTGCATGCCGCCCGACAGTTCATCCGGATAGCTCTGCCCCCAGGCACCCAGCCCCACCTGCTCGAGCGCGGCATCGGCCAGCGGCAGGCGCTCGGCGCGGCTCACGCCGGCCAGCTCCAGCCCGAAGGCGGTGTTGTCGCGTACCGTCATGTGCGGCATGAGCGCGAAGGACTGGAACACCATGCTGATGTCCTTGCGGCGCAGGGCGCGCAGCCTGGCATCGTCCAGCTCGTTGATGTCGGCCCCATCGATGACGATGCGGCCCGCGGTGGGCTCGATCAGGCGGTTGATGAGCCGCACCAGGGTGGACTTGCCCGAGCCCGACAGGCCCATGACGACGAAGATCTCGCCGGCGCCGATCTCGAAGGTGGCGTCGAACACGCCGATCGACTGCCCGCTGCGCTCCACGATCTCCTGCTTGCTCAGGCCCTGGCGCACCAGCTCCAGCGCCTGCTGGGGACGGTCGCCGAACACCTTGAAAACGTGATCGATCTGAATGGACTTGGCCATGTGCTGACGTTTCTCCTTTGTGGTTGACGGCAGCAGCGCACGCCCACGCAAGGCATGCGCCACCACGTCACGCCCGCTGGAAAAGGGGGAGTCGGCACCAGATACGCACGCCAGGAAAACGACGACGCCAGTGCCTTGTCGCCTGCGGGCGTGGCAATGGCCCCGGAAAACCGGGACAAAGATGCCGGGCGGCTACGAATGAGCCCGGCAAAGAACGAACCGGTGCCGCGACGGGATGCAAAGTGATCCGCGAGTAGCACCAGCGAGATCTGTCTGCTGCATGCACTACATGCAGTCACAGATCGGTAGAAGGTCTGAATTATAACTTTTGAGAATGAAGTTGTCACCCCTGGGCGCCATTCGCGCCCTTGGCGTATGGTGATGGGCTTTGCCACGCCGGCCTGATCCAGGAGCACTTCGATGAGCACTTCCCCGACCTCCCGCACCGAACGCGACACCTTCGGCCCGATCGAGGTGCCGGCGGCTCGCCTGTGGGGCGCGCAGACGCAGCGCTCGCTGCAGAACTTCGACATTTCGGGCGAACGCCAGCCGCGCGAGATCATCAAGGCGCTGGCCCAGGTCAAGCGCGCCTCGGCGGTGGTGAACCACCAACTGGGCCTGCAGGACGACAAGAAGACCAAGGCCATCGTGGCCGCCGCCGACGAGGTGATTGCCGGCAAGCACCCCGAGGAATTCCCGCTGGTGGTCTGGCAGACCGGCTCGGGCACGCAGACCAACATGAACGTGAACGAGGTGCTGGCCAATCGCGCGAGCGAGCTGCTGGGCGGCGAGCGCGGGGAGGGGCGCCTGGTGCACCCCAACGACGACGTCAACCGCAGCCAGTCGAGCAACGACGTATTTCCCACCGCCATGCACGTGGCCGCGGTGGAAGCCATCACGCACCGGCTGCTGCCGGCCATCGACAAGCTGCGCCACACGCTGGCTTCGAAGGCGCGCGAGTTCGACGACATCGTCAAAATCGGCCGCACGCACCTGCAGGACGCCACGCCGCTCACGCTGGGTCAGGAGTTCTCGGGCTATGTGGCGCAGCTGGCGCACGGCGAGGCGCATGTGCGCGCCGCGCTGCCCCACCTGTGCGAGCTGGCGCTGGGCGGCACCGCCGTGGGCACGGGCCTGAACGCGCCCAAGGGCTACGCCGAGAACGTGGCGGCCGAGCTGTCGCGCATCACCGGCCTGCCTTTCGTCACCGCGCCCAACAAGTTCGAGGCCATGGCCAGTTGCGATGCGCTGGTGCACGCGCACGGCGCGCTCAAGACGCTGGCAGCCAGCATGAACAAGATCGCCAACGACGTGCGCTGGCTGGCCAGCGGCCCGCGCAGCGGCATCGGCGAATTGAGCATTCCCGAGAACGAGCCGGGCTCGTCCATCATGCCGGGCAAGGTCAACCCCACGCAGAGCGAAGCGGTGACCATGCTGGCGGCGCAGGTCTTCGGCAACGACGTGGCCATCAACATCGGCGGGGCCTCGGGCAACTTCGAGCTGAACGTGTTCCGGCCCATGGTGGCGCACAACTTCCTGCAGAGCGTGCGCCTGCTGGCCGACGGCATGGTGAGCTTCAACGACCACTGCGCGGCGGGCATCGAGCCCAACCGCGACCGCATCACCGAGCTGGTGTCGCGCTCGCTGATGCTGGTGACGGCGCTGAACACCCACATCGGCTACGACAAGGCGGCCTTCATCGCCAAGAAGGCGCACAAGGAAGGCACCAGCCTGCGCGAGGCGGCCGTGGCCTCGGGGCACCTGACGGGCGAGCAGTTCGACGCGTGGGTGGTGCCCGAGAAGATGATCGGGCGCTGATCGGACGGCGGCCCGCCGGAAAGCAAACGGGGCGCCGAAGCGCCCCGTTGTTGTTCGAGACTGCGGCCGCTCAGTGCTTGCCGTTGCCCGAGCCGCTCATCATGATCTTGTCGGTGTAGGCAATGGCCATGGCCGACAGCAGGAAGGTGATGTGGATCGCCGTCTGCGCGATGAGCACCGTGTCTGTGTAGTTGCCCGCGTTGATGAAGGTCTTGAGCAGGTGGATCGAGCTGATGCCGATGATCGACATGGCCAGCTTCACCTTCAGCACCGATGCGTTCACGTGGCTCAGCCACTCGGGCTGGTCGGGGTGGCCGCGCAGGTCCATGCGGCTCACGAAAGTCTCGTAGCCGCCCACGATCACCATGATCAGCAGGTTGGAGATCATCACCACGTCGATGAGCGCCAGCACCACCAGCATGATCACCGTCTCGTTCAGCGTGGTGATGGGCGCGTCGGTCTTGTAGCCGATGCTGGCGATCAGCGCCTCGAGGGCGTCCTGGCTGCCGAAGGCGGCTTCCACCAGGTGCAGCAGTTCGACCAGGAAGTGCATGACGTACACGCCTTGGGCAATGATCAGGCCAAGGTACAGCGGCAGCTGCAGCCAGCGGCTGGCAAAGATCATCTTGGGGAGCGGGCGCATCGGGGACGACGAGCTCATCGTCGATTGGGCGGATTCGGGTCGGGCCATGGATTTGAAAAGGAAAGGTGGTCCGGCACGCCGCGAGGTGCGGCGCAAAGCCCGCGATTCTAAAGGCGGCGTTTTGCCGTTCCTCCGGAGCCGGGCGCACCAGCGGCTACCATGCAACGTCAGTGGGCCGTAAGACCCGGCCGCCATAGTCCTGTCGTAATTTCCAAGCCAAGAACCGGAGGCAAGTGCAATGAGTACCGCATCGAACACGGCGAGCACCATCGAGTCCGTGCTGGTTGAAAACCGGGTTTTCCCGCCCGACGAACGGGCCAGCAAGGGCGCCCGCATTTCAAGCATGGCCGCCTATGAGGCCTTGCGCAAGGAGGCCGAGGCCGACCCCGACGCCTTCTGGGCCGCCCGGGCCCGGGACAACCTGAAGTGGACCAAGCCCTTCACGCGCGTGCTCGACGAGTCCAATGCTCCGTTCTACAAGTGGTTCGACGACGGCGAGCTCAACGCTTCCGCCAACTGCCTGGACAGGCACATCGGCACGCCGGTCGAGAACAAGACGGCCATCATCTTCGAGGCCGACGACGGCAGCGTCACCAACATCAGCTACAAGGACCTGCTCACCCGCGTGAGCCAGTTCGCCAACGCGCTCAAGCAAGAAGGCATCGGCAAGGGCGACCGCGTCATCATCTACATGCCGATGACCATCGAGGGCGTGATCGCCATGCAGGCGTGCGCGCGCATCGGCGCTACGCACAGCGTGGTGTTCGGCGGCTTCTCGGCCAAGGCACTGCAGGAGCGCATCATCGACGCCGGCGCGGTGGCGGTCATCACGGCCAACTACCAGCTGCGCGGCGGCAAGGAGCTGCCGCTGAAGTCCATCGTCGACGAAGGCATTGCGCTGGGCGGCTGCGAGAGCATCAAGACGGTGCTGGTGTACGAGCGCACGCTGGGCAAGTGGAACCGCGTCGAAGGGCGCGACAAGACCTTCTCCGAAGTGCTCGAGGGCCAGAGCATCCACTGCGCACCCACCGCCGTGGGCGCGGAACACCCGCTGTTCATCCTCTACACCTCCGGCTCCACCGGCAAGCCCAAGGGCGTGCAGCATGCCACCGGCGGCTACATCCTGTGGGCCAAGATGACGATGGAGTGGACCTTCGACATCCGCCCCGAAGACGTGTTCTGGTGCACCGCCGACATCGGCTGGATCACCGGCCATACCTACATCGCCTACGGCCCGCTGGCGGCCGGCGCGACGCAGGTGATCTTCGAGGGCATTCCCACCTTCCCGAACGCGGGGCGCTTCTGGCAGATGATCGAGCGCCACAAGGTCTCGGTGTTCTATACCGCGCCCACGGCCATCCGCTCGCTCATCAAGGCAGCCGATTCCGACGAGAAGGTGCACCCGAAGAACTGGAACCTGTCGTCGCTGCGCATCCTCGGTTCGGTGGGCGAGCCCATCAACCCTGAAGCCTGGATGTGGTACTACAAGAACGTGGGCGGCGAGAAGTGCCCCATCGTCGACACCTTCTGGCAGACCGAGAACGGCGGCCACCTGATCACGCCGCTGCCCGGGGCCACGCCGCTGGTGCCGGGCTCGTGCACGCTGCCGCTGCCGGGCATCGCGGCGGCCATCGTCGACGAGACGGGCAAGGACATTCCCAACGGCGCCGGCGGCATGCTGGTGGTCAAGCGGCCCTGGCCCTCGATGATCCGCACCATCTGGAACGATCCCGAGCGCTTCAAGAAGGCCTACTTCCCCGAAGAGATGGGCGGCACCACCTACCTGGCCGGCGACGGCGCAGTGCGCGACGCCAAGACGGGCTACTTCCGCATCACCGGCCGCATCGACGACGTGCTCAACGTCAGCGGCCACCGCATGGGCACGATGGAAATCGAATCGGCCCTGGTCGCCAAGACCGACATCGTGGCCGAGGCCGCGGTGGTGGGGCGTCCCGACGACCTGACCGGCGAGGCCATCTGCGCCTTCGTGGTGCTCAAGCGCGCCCGGCCCACGGGCGACGAGGCTAAGGCCATTGCCAAGGAACTGCGCGACTGGGTCGCCAAGGAAATCGGTCCCATCGCCAAGCCCAAGGACATCCGCTTCGGCGACAACCTGCCCAAGACGCGCAGCGGCAAGATCATGCGGCGCCTCTTGCGCAGCATTGCCAAGGGCGAAGCCATCACGCAGGACACAAGCACGCTGGAGAACCCGGCCATCCTGGA
>JAFECZ010000377.1 GCA_018241905.1 Pseudomonadota bacterium | reverse complement strand
CATGTTGGAATCAAGTGTTGAATGAAGAAGCGCCCTAGAGGAGACGCCATGAAGAAATTGATGCCTGTACTGTTTGCCTGTGCCATCGCCCTTGCGAGCATCCAAGCGGATGCCGCCCGCATCGGCGGCGGCAAGTCGATGGGCCGCCAGTCCAGCAACGTAACGCAGCGCGAGGCGGCGCCCAGCGCGCCGAGCAACACGGCGGCGCCTTCGCAGTCGGCCAATCCGTCGTCTGCTGCGGCCAAGCCCGCAACCACCACGCCCGCGCCGGCGCCCAAGCGTCCGTGGGGTGCCATGCTCGGCGGCCTGGCGGCCGGCCTGGGCCTGGCGTGGCTGGCCAATTCGCTGGGCCTGGGCCCGGCCTTTGCCAACTTCCTGTTGATCATGCTGGTGGCCGTGGCCGCGCTCATCGCCTGGCGGATGTTCAGCGCGCGCAAGGCGCCGCCGACACGCCAGGGTGGCTACGCCTTCCAGGGCGCGGGTGGCCCGGCCACGGCCACGGCGCCGTCGCAGTACAGCCCCAACAACGTGGGCAACGACGCCTCGGCACGCCCCTGGGAGCGCCAGAGCGCGGCCTTCGACACCAGCGCCGCATCGGCCCAGCACGGCTCCGCTGCCCTGGCGGGCGGCAGCATGATCGGTTCGGCGCTGGGCGGCTCGCAGTCGTGGGGCATTCCGGCCGGCTTCGACACCGACGGCTTCCTGGCCGCGGCCAAGCGCAACTTCGTGACGCTGCAGGACGCCTGGGACAAGAGCGACATCACCATGCTGCGTTCCATGATGACCGACAGCATGGTCGGCGAGATCCGCACCCAGCTGGCCGAGCGCGAGGCCCACACCGGCGGCCGGCCCAACAAGACTGAGGTGGTCATGCTCGACGCCAAGCTGCTGGGCATCGAGGAACTGCCCGACGTCTACATGGCCAGCGTGGAGTTCTCCGGCATGATCCGCGAAGACATTTCCGCCGGCCCGAGCCCCTTCCGCGAGGTCTGGAACATGACCAAGCCGGTCAACGGCAGCAGCGGCTGGCTGGTTGCGGGCGTGCAGGCGCTGCAGTAAACAGGCGCCAAAGCTGCGTGCAGCGGGCCCGGGCGGGCCCGCGTACACGACGATAATGGGGACATGGCCACACCATCGTCCCCATTTGCTTTTCTCGCCGAGCTGTTCGACAAGGCATCGAGCCGCCTCCAGCCCCCCGCCTGGGCCATTCACGAGATCCAGCATCGGACGGTTCTCTTCCTCAATCATGTGCTGCAGCAGGAGCCCGAGGCGCAGGCGCGCCTCAAGCGCCAGCAGGGCCAGGTGGTGGAAGCGCGCTGGCGCGGCATCTTCCTTCGCCTGGTGGCCACGCCCGCCGGCCTGCTCGACCTGGCGCCCGAAGGCGCCACGCCCGACCTCACGCTGAGCATCACGCAGGAAAACCCGCTGGAGTTGGCCCAGGCCGCCATGCTGGGCGACAAGCCCGTGGTGCGCATCGTCGGCGACGTGCAACTGGCCGCCGAGGTCAACTGGCTGGTCGACCACGTGCGCTGGGACGTCGAGGACGACCTGGCTCGCCTGATCGGCGACGTGCCGGCCCATGCCATCGGCAATGCGGCGCGCAAGTTCGTGGACGGCCTGCGCCAGTTCGTCAACAAGGCGGCCCGCTCCGGCCCCGCTGCTGTATCTTCTTCCGCGAAGTCCGACGCCGAATGAGCCGGTTCGTACGCGGCGCGTTCATCGTCCTGGTCGCGCTTCGCTACGGCCTGGACGAACTCGTTCTCACCAGCTTCCAGAAGCCCTGGCTGCACGCGCTGGCGCGCGTCGTTTCCTTCGGCCGCAAGCTGGATGCGCCGCGCGGCCAGCGCCTGCGCGAGGCCTTGGAACGCCTGGGGCCCATCTTCGTGAAGTTCGGCCAGGTGCTGTCGACCCGGCGCGACCTGCTGCCGGCCGACATCGCCGACGAGCTGGCCTGGCTGCAGGACCGGGTGCCGCCCTTCGATTCCAAGGTGGCCATCGCCACCATCGAGCGGGCCTTTCACCGGCCGGTGAGCGAGATCTTCGAGCAGTTCGACGAAGTGCCCATCGCCAGCGCCTCGATTGCGCAGGTGCACTTCGGCGTGTTGCGCATGCCCGACGGCGGCTCGCGCGAAGTGGCGGTGAAGGTTCTGCGCCCGGGCATGCGCGGCGTGATCGAGAAAGACCTGGCGCTGATGGCCATGATGGCCGGCTGGGTCGAGCGGCTCTCGCCCGACGGCAAGCGACTGAAGCCGCGCGAGGTGGTCGGCGAGTTCGACAAGTACCTGCACGACGAGCTCGACCTGGTGCGCGAGGCCGCCAACGCCGCCCAGTTGCGGCGCAACATGAGCAAGCTCGACCTGGTGCTCATCCCCGAGATGCTCTGGGACTTCTGCCACCCGGAAGTCATCGTGATGGAGCGCATGAACGGCGTGCCCATCGCCCAGCTCGACCGGCTGCGCACGGCCGGGGTCGACATCCCCAAGCTGGCGCGCGACGGGGTGACCATCTTCTTCACCCAGGTGTTCCGCGACGGCTTCTTCCATGCCGACATGCACCCGGGCAACATCCAGGTCAGCCTGGCGCCGGCCACCTTCGGGCGCTACATCTCGCTGGACTTCGGCATCATCGGCACGCTCACCGAGGTCGACAAGGAATACCTGGCGCAGAACTTTGCCGCCTTCTTCCGCCGCGACTACAAGCGCGTGGCCGAGCTGCACCTGGAAAGCGGCTGGGTGCCGCCGGGCACGCGCGTGGACGAGCTCGAGGCCGCCATCCGCACCGTGTGCGAACCGTACTTCGACCGGCCGCTGAAGGAAATCTCGCTGGGCATGGTGCTCATGCGGCTGTTCCAGACCTCGCGGCGCTTCCACGTCGAGATCCAGCCGCAGCTGGTGCTGCTGCAAAAGACGCTGCTCAACATCGAGGGCCTGGGCCGCCAGCTCGATCCCGAGCTGGACCTGTGGGCCACGGCCAAGCCTTTCCTCGAGAAGTGGATGCTCGACCAGCTGGGCCCCAAGAAGCTGCTGCAGCAGCTGCGCGCCGAGTCGCCGCGCCTGGCCAAGCTGCTGCCGCAGCTGCCGCGCCTGCTGCACGACTACCTGGAGCGCCCGCCCACCGATCACCGCCGGGAGCTCCTGGAGCTGCTGGCCGCACAGAAGCGGACCAACAAGCTGCTGCAGGCCATCATCTACGGTGGCATGGGATTCGTATTGGGGCTGCTGGCCATGCAGCTGCTGGTGCGCGTGCGGCTGTTCTGAGCCGCCGCCGACAAGAGATCATCGAACAAGAGGATTGAGGAGATTTTCGTGCTGTTGAGCCTGGTCATCGTCTATCTGCTGGTCACCATCGCCATCGGCCTGTGGGCCGCCAAGCGCGTCAAGAACACGTCCGACTTCGCCATTGCGGGCCGGCACCTGCCGCTGTACATGATCGTCACCACCACCTTCGCGACCTGGTTCGGGTCGGAGACGGTGCTGGGCATTCCGGCGAAATTCATCGAGGGCGGCCTGGGTGCGGTGGTCGAAGACCCCTTCGGCGCGGGCACCTGCCTGATCCTGGTGGGCCTGTTCTTCGCCGGCAAGCTCTACCGCATGACGCTGCTGACCATCAGCGACTACTACCGCGAGCGCTATGGCCGCACGGTAGAAGTGGCGTGCTCGCTGATCATCATGCTGAGCTACCTGGGCTGGGTCTCGGCGCAGGTCACGGCCCTGGGACTGGTGTTCAACGTGCTGTCGGCCGGCTTCATCAGCGTGCCGGCGGGCATGACGATCGGGGTGGTGTCGATCCTGGCCTACACGCTGTTCGGCGGCATGTGGTCGGTGGCGGTCACCGACTTCATCCAGATGATCATCCTGGTGCTGGGCCTGGCGGTGATCGCGGTGTTTGCCGGCAACATGGCCGGCGGGGCCGGCAAGGTGATCGAGTTCGCCGCCAGCAAGGACCTGTTCCGCTTCTGGCCCGAGCCGAGCTTCAAGGACATGATCTTCTTCCTGGCCGCGGGCCTGACCATGATGCTGGGTTCCATTCCGCAGCAGGACGTGTTCCAGCGCGTGATGTCGGCCAACAGCGTCAAGTCGTCCACGCGCGGCCCGGTGATCGGCGGCATCTGCTACATCCTCTTCGCCTTCGTGCCCATGTTCCTGGTGGCCAGCGCGCTGCTGATCATGCCCGAGGCCACCGAAGCCCTGCTCAAGGACGACCCCCAGCGCGTGCTGCCCACCCTGGTGCTCGAGAAGATGCCCTTCGTGATGCAGGTGCTGTTCTTCGGCGCGCTGCTCTCGGCCATCAAGTCGACCGCCTCGGCCACCCTGCTGGCGCCCAGCGTCACCTTCACCGAGAACATCTGGCGCCAGTTCCGCCCGGCCGGTTCGGACAAGTCCAACCTGCGCACCATGCGCATTACCGTGCTGGTGTTCAGTGTCTGCGTGCTGGCCTATGCCATCCGCATGCAGGGCACGTCCATCTACGAGCTGGTGTCCGGCGCCTACCAGGTGCCGCTGGTGGGTGCTTTCGTGCCGCTGGTGTTCGGCCTGTACTGGCACCGTGCGACCACCCAGGGGGCGGTGACGGCCATCGTGCTGGGCATCGGCGTCTGGCTGGCCGGCCTGGCCATGCCCTGGGGCCAGTTGTTCCCGGCCCAGCTGGCCGGATTGCTGGCCTCGGTGAGCGGCATGCTGGTGGGGTCGCTGGCGCCGCAGTGGGTGTCCAACGTCCGCACCCCGCACCGGCCCATTGCCGTCGGCTGAGCCGGCAGCGCCCGCTACGGCAGGCCGGCGCCCCGGGCGGGCGCCGGACGGGGGAGGGCGCCCTTATAATTGAAGGCTTTGCTGGCGCCATCCTGCCGGCGCCATCTCTCCCCCAATCTCATGCCTATCTACGCCTACAAGTGCAGCGCCTGCGGCCATGCCAAGGACGTGCTGCAGAAGATGTCCGATGCACCGCTGACCGACTGCCCGGCATGCGGCGCCGCCGCGTTCAGCAAGCAGGTCACCGCCGCCGGTTTCCAGCTGAAGGGTTCGGGCTGGTACGTCACCGATTTCCGGGGTGGCGATGCCGGCAAGGCCGGCAGCGACAACAAGGGCGCGCCCGCCTCGTCTTCCGACGCACCGGCGGCCGGCGCACCGGCCGCGGCTCCCGCGCCTGCACCCGCAGCCAGCCCGGCGCCTGCCGGCACCAACTGAAGGCATGCACGTCACCATGCTCGCGCTGCGCAAGTGGCTGTTCTCGGGCCTCCTGGTCATCGTGCCCCTGGCGATCACGCTGTGGGTGCTCGACTGGATCATCGGCACGCTGGACCAGACCTTGTGGCTCCTGCCCACCGACTGGCAGGTGTGG
>JAFECZ010000376.1 GCA_018241905.1 Pseudomonadota bacterium | reverse complement strand
GGTCCTGCGCGTAGGTGAAGTACTGCGCGCGGCGCACCTGCAGCGGCCAAAGCCGCAGCGCGCGCGAAGTACGAAATTCGCAGTGCGTGTTCTGCCCCACGGCCTGGCGCGCGCGCAGGCCGCTGCCGCGCGGCATGGTGGGGCCGTTGGCCAGCGCGTCGT
Source organism: Pseudomonadota bacterium (assembly GCA_018241905.1). Lineage (GTDB taxonomy): Bacteria > Pseudomonadota > Gammaproteobacteria > Burkholderiales > Burkholderiaceae_C > Variovorax. The sequence goes on along the minus strand of JAFECZ010000376.1, from coordinate 5,176 downwards.
CGTCGGCATCGACACCCATCTGCACCACCGCCATCGAAGGCGTGGGCGCCAGGAACTGCGGATAGACGATGTCCAGCAGGTGTCCGGTGAAGCGCGGGTATTCGGCGTCGAGCTTGAGGCCCACGCGGGCCGAGAGAAAGGCCGTGGCCTCGATCAGGCGCTCGACGTAGGGGTCGGCCACTTCCTGGCCGCCGTCCAGTCCCAGGCGCTGCGCGATCTTGGGAAAGGCTTGTGCAAACTCCGCGCCGCTTTCGCGAAAGTAGCGAAGTTCCTGCTCGTACAAGCTCAGTAGGCGCGGGTCCACTGGTCAAGACCCTTCTTCAACTTCGATCCTTCCTTCCTCGAGGTCGATGCGGCTGCGCATCAGGAACTCGAGCGGCACCGGCTGGGCCCAGAGCATGCCGCGGATCGTCAGGCCGATGCGGTTGTGGGATTCGAGTGCCGAGCCTTCCATGACGAGTTCAACTTCGAGGGTGCGAGGCAGGATGCGCGGCTCGAACTGCGCAATCGCGTTCTTCAAAGCCTGTTCCATGCTGACACGCTGCACCGACGAGGTGAACTGGCCGGACAGCATAGGCAATCCGTAGTTGAGAACCGAGCGCGCCGCATGCGGGTGGCGGCGCTCGTCGATGACGGCCGGGCCGAGCGCCGTTGCGTTGAACAGCCAGGAGAGGTCGCGCAGCACGGCCTGGCGAAGCGCCTGCCGCGTGAGCACGCGCTTGTCGTCGCCCTCGCGCTTCTCGGCGGGAGCGAAGTCGGTCAGGCGATCGAGCAGCGAAGGCTGCAGCCGCTCCTGCGCGGTGAGCTCAGCCACCGCTGTCCCCGGTGCCTTCGGCCGATGCTGATGCTTCGTCGGCGGCGACCGGCTGCGGCGTGAAGTCGATCTCGCGCACATCCAGCATTGCGTGCTCGCCGCCGCCCTGGTCTTCTTCGATGTTGCTGCTCCACATGCGCTGGCCCCAGCCGGCCCACACGTCGGGCCGCAGTTCGCGCCACTCGGTCTTGCGTGCCAGGCGCAGTGCGCCGTCCTCGCACGCTTCGCTGCCGGGGTAGCGCGTGGGCACCAGCGCCAGGGTCTCGCCGCCGTTCTCGAACTGCAGGTGCGCGGGCAGCCACACGCAGTCGCGCAGGTCTTCGGGCTCGTCGAACCTGATTTGCGCCAGCCGCTCGAAAGGCACCCAGTAGTAGCGGCCGTTGACGAAGGCCTCGAGCACCGGCCCGATGCGCATGTCGGCATCGGCGAGCCAGTCGAAGGGCTTGCCGTCGAGCGTGCCGGGTGTGGCCGGCGCGGCCTCGAAAGCGCGAGCGCGCAGGTCTTCCGCCATGGCGGCGTCGCCGGTGCCGCCTCGCAGCAGCGATTCGAGCAGCAGCGCCAGCCACTGGCCCGGCTGGCCGAAGATCATGGGCGTGCGCTTGCCGGCGAACACCTCGGCGCGCAGGCCTTCGCAGCGGATGGCCTCGCCATACACCTGCTTCATGGGGATGGCCAACGCATCGAGCTCGGCCGCCACGGTGAGCTGGTTGAGTGCCCGCTCCCACTGGCCGATGACGCACAGCAGCTGCACCATGAACACGCGCAGCTTGCTGTCGGCCGGCCTGGCCTTGATCTCGTCGGTCAGCGCCTTGAGCGCGCCGGCCGGATCGGCCGCCTGGAGAAGTTCTGCGGAGCGGGTCATCGCGCGGGCCTTTCGGGACAGAAGCGGTGCAAGGGCCGCAGCAGCTTAGTCCGCCAGCCCTTGTGGCGCATCTGCCGACCGGCGTATGCCGCGCGCCGGCTACATCAATCCAGCGGCTTGGCCTGGATCGCCTTGGCCGCATCCATGAAGTTGCCCTGGTCGGTGAGGCGGCCGGCGTGTTCGAGAGCGACGAGATGGAAGCGGGTCACGTCGCGGAGTCAGGGGAAGGCGTCAGTCCTTCGATGTCCTTGCACACGATATTGATCGTGGTCTGCAGGCGGCGAACGTTGCCGACGAAATAGCTCGCGGCTGCCTCGGCGCGCTGGCGAAATTCATCGACCGTGAAATAACCATGCTTGGCCAGCTCGAGAATGTCGCCCCGATCGTTTCCTTCAAAACGGCCAAGTTTCGAGACTGCAAGATCCAGCGGAGAAAGCACCCTCAGTTGCACCAACCGCCGCTCATTCCCAATGCCAATCCACTCTTGCGAGTCGCTCTCGTAGTCCTCGTGCATCGGCCCCAGGGTGGGAGAGTAGGTCGTGTCGAAATACAGCTGAGTCGGCATACCCGCAGCATCAGAGAAATCGACGATCAGATCGTTGTAGTCGAGTGCCATCCGGCGCGAAAAACTGGCGTCGACATCGGCAGTTACACGCGTGCCGCAGTAGTAGTTCACAGCCAATCCGCCTGCCAGATACATGAGGATCGGCTCGCCCCGATATGCGTTTTCGCGCAGGGTGGCATCAATCTTGTCCAGCATCGTCGACAAAGCCGCAGCGAGCTCAGGGGTGGCGTGATTCATGAGCGATTCTGGTCTTCAGCATGTGATCAAAGCGGCTGCAATTGAATTCAACCGCCCTCGCCCGCTCCGAGAACTTGCCCACCGCCCCAGGACACAAGCGCTCGGCAACACGAAAGAGCGCGTCCTTGTGGCCGTACCAGTAGCCCCCTGCAAGAAAGAGCGCCGTCGCGGCGACCTCTTCGCGGCTGACTACGTCGCTTTCGGCCAGCCGCGCCCATTCCTCTTCGCGAAAGTGGCGGCTCTGGGCGGCGCTGAACGCCAGCAACCGTTCCTCATGATCTCGGGTCATTGCCCGATGTTAGGGGAGATTGCCAGCAAACGACATCAGGTATTGGTCAACGTACAAGTCCGCACCGCCCCCCGCAGCCCGCTTTGCTGCTGGGGCGCCGACTTCAGCTCCAGCTTGCGCGGCATGAAGTAGATGATCTCGCAAGGCCGGCGCGGGTTGCCGCCGGTGAGCATGCAGTGGGTGGTGATGCGCGCGCCCTCCAGCACCAGCTCCAGCGTGGCCTGCTGGTCCTTCGAGCTGTCGCCGCTGGCCTTGAACACCGAGACCTGCACCTTCAAGTCGTTCTCCTGGTTCTTCAGCAGGCTGGCGATCGAGGCGGTGGCCGCGTCGCATTCGCGCACCACGATCAGCGAACTCAGGCGCACCTGGCCCTTGCTCGCCCCGGGCGGCGTCTGCACCTCGGCCAGGTACGAGTAGCCGGCGATGTGCATGCGCTGCTTGCCGTCCTCGAAGGCGCGCTTGGACTCGCCCTCCACGGCGTTGCCCTTGCTCTCGATCATCATCAGGAAGTCGTTGCTCGATTCGCCCGACATGTGGTCGAGCAGGCGCAGCGCCTCGTCGGGGTCCAGGGTTCCGTCCAGTCTCCAGCTCATGGCTGCTCCTTCATCGTCGATGGGTCGTTGTCTTGCATCAGCCGCCCGGCCAGGCCAGCAGGGCGCTGTAGACCTGCCGCAGCGCGCCGCGCACGCGCACGTCGGCCAGCGTGGCTTCCGGCGGCGAGGCGCCGAACAGGCGCGGCGCGCTGAAGGGCTGGGCCGGCGTGGCCAGCACCAGCAGGCGGCCGCCGCGCCGCGCCGTCAGCCAGGGCAGCTCGAAGCGTTCGTGCGCGGGCTGCTCGCGCGTGCCGCGCTCGAAGCGGTTGGTCTCGCTGAGGGCCGGCGGATACACCTGCCGGACGGCGCCGTCGGCCTCCACGCCCACCACCACCAGGTCCACCGACTGGCCGCTGCCGTTGCGTACGGAAAGCACGCCGCGTTCGCCCTCGGCCAGCGCGGGCTGCGACCTGGCATCGGCGGCCGGCACGCTGCGCACCAGCTTGTCGCCCGCCCAGGTTTCCAGCGTGGCTTCGAAGCCGTCGAGCCGCCCGCCCTGCGCGAGCTGGTCCAGCCGCGCGAACCACTTGAGCTGCGCCAGCGACAGCAATTGCTGCCGAAGCGCCTGCGCATTGGGCGGCACATAGGGCTTGCCGCTCTCGTTGACCAGCGCCGCCAGCTCCGGCGAAAGAATCTCCAGCGATGCCTGCCCCCCGCGGTCGGCGACGCGCACGTCCGCATCGCCGCTGCGCAACACGCGAATGGCCGCGGGGTAGGCCAGGTTGAGTCCGGCCGGCACGCCCGCACCCGGCGCCAGTTGCACCCGCAGCGCCACCGAAGGCGGCTCGTCCAGCGGCGAGACCGTCCACAAGGCCGCGCTGTCCTGATCGGCCAGGGCGGCAGGCACCGCCGTTCGCGCACTGGCCAGCTCCACCTGCTCCATCCGGGTGACGCTGGTGCGCTGCGTGCCGTCGCCCAGCGTGGCGATCACCCGCACTTCCTGCTGCGGCTCCAGGCCGTCGAGCTGGCCCACGCTCATGGCAAGTTGCGAGCCGGTCCGGCGCGCGGGCCATGCCGGGCGGGTAGACAGCGGCGCGGCGCTTGCGGCGAACAGCGCCACGTCCAGGTTGCCCTCGGCCACGGGCGACGGCAGCTCGCGCTGCGGGTAGCGCGCTTCCAGCTCGGCGATGACCGGCGCATACAGCGACACCACGTCGTTGAACAGCTCGCGGAAGCTGCCGGGCTTGCGCGCCAGCGCCTCGGCCACCGCCCAGGTCAGCAAGCCTTGCGGCCGCGCGCCGCGGTCGCCGCGCGGCAAGCGAAGCTCGGGCGTCACTTGGTGGCTCTCGGAGGCGAAGAAGGCCACGTAGCGTGCCCGCGGCACCGGCGGCTGCGGCGGCGCCGACATGTCGAGGGCCGGCTCGTCGGAGGAAGAAGAAGCGCCGGCAGCCGCGAGTTGGTCGACCTGGATGCCGCGAAAGCGAACCTCGTCGTCCGGCGGCTGCGGCGCCGCCGCGGCGCCGGCCGTGCGCGGAACGCCGCGCGTCATCGAGGTGGCCGAGCAGGTGTCGAACACCGTCCACACGAACACGCCCTTGGCCATGAAGTCGCGGATCCAGCCGTCGAAGTCCACATCGCGCAGGCTGCCGGCCAGCGGCGCGTTGCCGCCGCCGCTGGGCGCCAGCCGTGCATCGCGCGCCAGGAAGTTCTCGGCCAGGCCGTCGGGCTCGGCATAGGCCTTGGCCGAATCGCGCACGCGGGTGCCGTGGCCGGAGAAATACAGCAGCACGAAGTCGCCGCTTTGCGAGCGGGCCAGCAGCCGCTGCAGCGCATCGCGGATCTGCCGCGAATCGGGCAGCGCGGCGCCGCTCACGCC
>JAFECZ010000375.1 GCA_018241905.1 Pseudomonadota bacterium | reverse complement strand
CAAAGAAGGCTCCCGCCAAGAAGGCCGCTCCCGCCAAGAAGCGCACCCCCAACGCCGCTTTCATGAAGGCCCTGACCCCTAGCGCCGCCCTGGGCGCCGTGGTCGGTGCGGCTCCGCTGCCGCGCACCGCCATCGTGAGCAAGCTGTGGGACTACATCAAGAAGAACGGTCTGCAGGACAAGGCCAACAAGCGCATGATCAATGCCGACGCCAAGCTGAAGGAAATCTTCGGCAAGGGCCAAGTCTCGATGTTCGAGCTGGCTGCCCTCATCGGCAAGCACGTCAAGTAAGCATCGCGCTTCGGGTGCGCCCAGCGCACCTTTTCAAAAAAATAAGCCGGCATCCGCCGGCTATTTTTTTGTCTGCGCAGTGCGCCCTACTTCGACTGCCGCGCCTTGGCCGCCTGCGTGATCGAGCTGAGCGTGCCGCGCGTGGTGATCACCTCGGGGTCCAGCGGGATCTCGATCAGCGTGCCGGTATCGGCCGCCAGTGCCCGCAGCAGCGCCGCCTCGAACTGCGCCGTCTGGGTGACCTTCTCGGCCGCGTAGCCGTAAGCCCGCGCCAGTGCGCAGAAGTCGGGGTTGCGCAATTGCGTGCCGCTGACCTGCGTGGGGTATTCGCGCTCCTGGTGCATGCGGATGGTGCCGAACATGCCGTTGTTGAGCAGCACGATGATGCTCTTGCCGCCGTGCTGCACGGCCGTGGCCAGCTCCTGTCCGTTCATGAGGAAGTCGCCGTCGCCCGCAATGGTGAAGGCCACGCGGCCGCTGACCAGGTTGGCGGCAATGCCTGCGGGCACGCCATAGCCCATCGCGCCGCTGGTGGGCGCCAGCTGTGTCTTGTGGCCCTTGGCCAGGCCGTGATAGCGGAAGAAGCGGTGCACCCAGCTCGCAAAGTTGCCGGCGCCGTTGGTGATGGCGGCATCGGGCGGCAGATGCCTTTGCAGCACGGCCACGACCTCGGCCATGTCGACTTGTCCGCGCGGCGGCGCGCCGGCCGGCATGCCCGCCAAGGGCTGCGGCTCCAGGTTGGCCAGGTAGTCGGCATGCGCGGCCACGGCCCAGGCTTCCCACGGCACCTCGGGCGGGGCGGTGAGGACCTCCAGACTGCGCGCGGCCGCGCTCATGCCGGCATTGATGGCCAGGTCGGCCCGGTACACGCGGTTGAGTTCTTCAGCGCTGGCATGGATGTGCACCAGCTTCTGCCTGGACCGCGGCGCCTCCAGCAGCGTATAGCCGCTGGTGGTCATCTCCCCCAGCCTGGCGCCTATGGCGATGACCAGGTCGGCATCCTTGACGCGCTGCGCCAGCTTGGGGTTGATGGCGATGCCGACATCGCCCGCGTAGAGCGGATGGTGGTTGTCGAAAGTATCTTGAAAGCGGAAGGCATTGCCCACCGGCAGCCGCCAGTTCTCGGCAAAGCGCTGCAGCGCCTGCGCCGCCTGCGGCGTCCAGCCGCTGCCGCCGGCAATCACGAAAGGTCGGCTGCAGGCCAGCAGCAGTTCGCGCAGTTCACGCAGCGCGCCGGGGTCGCTCCAGGGCTGCACGGCCTCCACCCTCGGCAGGGGCGTGGCAGACACGCTCTTGGCCAGCATGTCTTCAGGCAGCACCAGCACCACGGGGCCCGGACGGCCGTTCATGGCGGTGGCGAAGGCACGCGACACGTATTCCGGAATGCGCTCGGCGTCGTCGATGCGCTCGACCCGCTTGGCAAAGCCCTTGGTGCTGGGCCCCAGGAAGCTGCCGTAGTCCACTTCCTGGAAGGCCTCGCGGTCGCGGAAGTCGCCGCCGACGTCGCCGATGAAAAGCACCAGCGGCGTCGAATCCTGGAAGGCGTTGTGCACGCCGATGGAGGCATTGGTGGCGCCCGGCCCGCGCGTCACGAAGCACACGCCGGGGCGGCCGGTGATGCGCGCATGCGCGTCGGCCATGAAGGTGGCGCCGCCCTCCTGCCGGTTGATGACGAAGCGGATGTGCTCCTGCTCGGCATGAAAGCCGTCGAGCACCGCCAGGAAGCTTTCGCCCGGCACGCCGAAGCAGGTATCCACGCCTTGGGCGATGAGGCACTGGACAAGGAGGCGGCCGGCAGGTGTTGTGCTCATGGAAAAACGAGGAGGTAGGAGGCGATTCGTCCATTATCGTGTCGCACTTCGCGCCGCGAAGCCGCACAATCGCCTTCGACGCGAGAACAATTCACCCACTGGTTACCAATCAAGATGCCCGCCACCTCGACCGCCCCCCGACTGCGTGATGCCGACAAGTCGCAACTGGTGATCCTTGCCGCCGCCATGGACGAGTTCGCGCAGTACGGCTACGCCGGCGGCCGGGTCGATCGCATCGCCGAGCGTGCGGACATCAACAAGCGGCTGATCTACTACTACTTCGGCAACAAGGACGACCTGTTCCTGGCCGTGCTGGAGCGAACCTATGCCGACATCCGCTCGGCCGAGCAGGCGCTGCACCTGGACGAGATGGACCCGGTGGAGGCCGTCCGGCAGCTGGTGTCCTTCACCTGGCACTACTACCTGGATCACCCCGAGTTCATCGCCCTGCTCAACAGTGAAAACCTGCACCAGGCCGTGCACCTGAAGCAGTCCACGCGCATCCAGGAAATGAACTCGCCGCTGGTGGCCATGCTGGCCGACGTGCTCGAGCGTGGTCGCAAGCAGGACCTCTTTCGCGACGGTGTCGACCCGATCCAGCTCTACATCTCGATTGCGTCGATCTGCTACTTCTACCTGTCGAACAACCCGACCCTCTCAACCGTCTTCGGCCGCGACCTGCGCACGCCCAAGGCGCTGGCCCAGCGCTTGTCGCACATGACGGAAATGGTGCTGGGCTACGTGCTGAAGTAGCGCGCGCACTCGCGCCGTCAGCGCCCCGTGCTTTCCCTAGGGGCCGTTGACATCCTCCCGCAGCGGATCGAACAATTCACCGATTGGTGAAATTCTCGGTGCACCCGATCCTGGGCGCACGGGGTTCGGCTTGCCCACTGGAGTGCTTCTTCCATGCTTCGCAAACTGCTGCTGCAGCCCGCGCTACGCCCCTTCCTGCTCATCGTGGCGCTGCTCGTTCTGTGGGATCTTGCGATTCGCGTCTTCGGCATTCCTGCCTACCTGATCCCCCCGCCGCTGCAGGTGGTCAAGCAGCTGGTGGCCGAATGGCCGCAACTCGTGGCGCAGAGCTGGAAGACGACGCTGGCCACGCTCGGCGGCTTCGGCCTGACCATCGTGATCGGCATTCCCATCGCCATGTGCATCGCGTATTCGCGGCTGGTGGAGTCCTACATCTACCCGCTGCTGGTGTTCTCGCAGAGCATTCCCAAGGTGGCGATTGCGCCGCTGTTCGTGGTGTGGTTTGGCTTTGGCATCTTTCCCAAGGTGGTGTCGGCCTTTCTGCTGGGCTTCTTCCCGGTGGTGGTCTCCACGGTGATGGGCTTCAAGTCGGTGGAGCCCGACATGCACGACCTCGCGCGCTCCATGGGCGCCAGCCGGCTGCAGACCTTCTTCAAGATCAGCCTGCCGCAGGCGCTGCCGGCCATCTTCAGCGGCCTGAAGGTGGCAATCACGCTGGCGGTGGTGGGCGCGGTGGTGGGCGAGTTCGTCGGCTCCAACTCGGGCATCGGCTACGTGCTGCAGGTGGCCAACGGCAACTTCGACCTGCCGCTCATGTTTGCGGCGCTGGTGGTGCTGTCGAGCATCGGTGTCGTCCTCTTCGTCGCCATCGACATCGTCGAGCGGCTGATGATTCCCTGGCACGCCTCGCAGCGCCAGGTCTTCTGAGCTTTCCTTCCCATACCAACAGGAGACAAACCATGAAGTTGCTTCCCGCCTTGCTGGCCGGCGCCGTCGGCGCGCTCGTCGCACTCTCGCCCGCGCAAGCCCAGAACAAGCCGGCCGACAAGGTCACGCTGATGCTCAACTGGTACCTCTACAGCGAGCACGCGCCCTTCTTCCTGGGCAAGGAACTGGGCTACTACAAGGACGAGGGCATCGACCTGGAGATCCAGGAAGGCCGCGGCTCGGCGGTGACGGCGCAGGCGGTGGCCGCCAAGTCGGCCACCTTCGGCTACATCGACGTCACCACCATGATCAAGGCCGCCGCCAAGGGCGCGCCGCTGAAGTCCACCGGCGTGCTGTTCCAGGTGAGCCCGATGTCGGTGATGGGCTTCACCGAGAAGAACATCAAGGCGCCCAAGGACATCGTGGGCAAGACGGTGGCCGTGACCCCGGGCGACTCCATGTCGCAGATGTGGCCCGTGTTCCTCAAGGCCAACAACATCACGCAGGACCAGGTCAAGATCGTCTCGGGCGATGCGCAGACCAAGCTGAACGCGGTGATGAACGGCCAGGCCGACCTGCTGCTGGGCTACGTGATGGACCAGGCCATCAAGCTGCAGGACGCCACCGGCAAGCCGGTGACGCCCATCCGCTTTGCCGACTCGGGCGTGAACCAGATCAGCTCGGGCATCATCACCAACAAGAACCTGCTCACCGAGAGCCCGGACCTGGTCAGGCGCTTCATGCGCGCATCGACCAAGGCGGCCGAAGCCGCCGAGAAGGACCCTGCCGCCGCGGTGGACGCCATGCTCAAGGCCAACCCCAAGGCCGGCGTTCGCGACACGCTCATCATCGGCATGAAGCAGAGCGTGGCGCTCTATCACACGCCCGAGACCAAGGGCCAGCCGCCCTTCCGCGTGGAGATGAAGAACGTCGACAAGTCGCTCGATCTGCTGGTGCAGTACGGCGGCATGGAAGCATCGACGCGCGGCAAGCCCGAAGACTACGTCACGCTGGACTTCCTGCCGGCGGCCGCCAAGTAAGCAAACCGACCCCATGCCCTCCTCCCGTTCCGACGTCGTCCTGATCGAAGCCCGCAGTGTCAGCAAGACCTACCAGACCAAGGACGGGCCGGTGCAGTCGCTGCAACCGCTGGACTTCGGCATTCGCCAGGGCGAGTTCGTGTCGGTGGTGGGCCCCTCGGGCTGCGGCAAGAGCACGCTGCTGAAGATGGTGGCGGGCCTGCTGCCGATCAGCGGCGGCTCGCTCACGCTGGCAGGCCACCCGATCGAGGGCCCGCAGAAGGACGTGGGCATCGTCTTCCAGAGCGCCGTGCTGCTGGCCTGGCGCACGGTGCTCGACAACATTCTGCTGCAGGCCGAGATGCGCCGCCTTCCCATGGGGCCGGCGCGCGCGCGTGCGGCCGAGCTGATCGCCATGGCGGGGCTGCAGGGCTTCGAGGGCAAGTACCCGTGGCAGCTGTCGGGCGGCATGCAGCAGCGCGCCTCCATCTGCCGCGCGCTGCTGCACGACCCGTCGGTGCTGCTGATGGACGAGCCCTTCGGCGCGCTCGACGCCATG
>JAFECZ010000374.1 GCA_018241905.1 Pseudomonadota bacterium | reverse complement strand
TCTCCCGCCCGCCGTCATCCGGCCGGGGCCATGCGCCCAGGCCCTGCCCGCATGCCGCCCCTGCCTCCCGCGCCAGCCCCGTCTTCGTCGTCAGCCCCCGCCGACTTCTCGCTTCGGCGCATCGCCCTTCCCGCCTTCGGTCCCTCGCTGCTCTTCGGCCTGGGCGAAGGCGCCATCCTCCCGATCGTTCCATTGACGGCGCGCGAGCTGGGCGCCTCGGTGCCCACGGCGGCGCTGGTGGTGGCCATGATCAGCATCGGCTCGCTGCTCAACAACATCCCGGCCTCGCTGATCACCATGCGCTGGGGCGAGCGCTGGGCCATCGTGGCGGCAGGCATCTGGAGCGCGCTGGGCATGGCGCTGTGCATCGGCACGGGGCACCTGGGCCTGTTCGCGCTGGGCTGCTTCATGGTGGGCATGTCGCAATCGGTCTACAACCTGGCGCGCCAGAGCTACATGACCGAGGCGGTGCCCATCATGTACCGGGCCCGTGCGCTGTCCACGCTGGGCGGGGTGATGCGCATCGGAATGTTCGCCGGGCCGTTCATGGCGGCGGCGGCGGTGCATGCCTTCGGCCTGTGGGCCGCGTATGCCGTGGGCATCGTTGCGGTGCTGGGCGCGGCTGCAGTGGGCGCACGCATTCCCGACCTGCAGCAGCCGCCGCCCGCGCCCGGCCAGGCCGAGCCGGCGTCCGTCACGCTGGGCTCCACGCTGCGCGACCACCGGCGGATCTTTCTCACCCTGGGCATCGGCGTGGTGCTGGTGAGCGCGGTGCGGGCATCGCGCCAGGCGGTCATTCCGCTGTGGGCAGAGCATCTGGGGCTGGCACCGGCCGCGGCGTCGCTCATCTACGGCCTGGCAGGGGGCATCGACATGCTGGTGTTCTACCCCGCCGGCAAGGTGATGGACCACAAGGGCCGGCGCTGGGTGGCTGTGCCGTCCATGCTCATCATGGGCGCGGCCATGCTGCTGATGCCGCTGGCCAACGGCTTCGTCACGCTGCTGCTGGCCGCGCTGGCCATCGGCTTCGGCAACGGCATCGGCTCCGGGATGATCATGACGCTGGGCGCCGACCATTCGCCGCGCCACGGGCGCGCGCACTTCCTGGGCGTGTGGCGCCTGATGTCGGACATCGGCTCCTCCTGCGGGCCGGCGCTGCTGTCCTTCCTGGCGGCCAGCCTGTCGCTGGCCGCAGGCATTGCCGCCACCGGGCTCATCGCGCTGGTGGCGGCGGGCGCCATGGCCCGCTGGATTCCGGCGCGCAAGCGCCGCACCTAGCCCACGGGGCCCCGCGGCCCCACCCAGGCCCCTGGGTTTCCCTAACCCCTCCCCCCCTGCCGCGAGGAGGGGGCTTGCGGGCGTCCCCAATTTCAGAATTCCTGCCGTCCCCCTTCGTCCGCAGGCGAGGGGGCTATTTGTCCACCAACGCCAACAACAGCAGGAGACCTGTGCACCACTCCCCACGCACGACGGAAGCCGCCGCCATCCGTCCGCCTTTCCACATCGCCGCCGTCGCGGGCGCGGTCATCCTGTTCTCGCTCGCCGCATCGAATGCGCATGGCTTCGAGTTCGACACGGGCAACCCCGACCTGGCCATCCGCTGGGACAACACGATCCGCTACAACTACGCGAACCGCGTGGAAAGCCGCGACCCGAAGATCGGCAACTCGGCCGTGTCGGACGAAGGCACCTACAGCTTCAACCGCGGCCAGACCGTGGCCAACCGGCTGGACCTGCTCTCCGAGCTGGACCTGACCTGGCAGAAGCGCTTCGGCGGCCGCGTGAGCGCCGCCGGCTGGTACGACGGCGCCTACGGCAGCACCAGCCGCAGCAACCCGAACCCGCCGCTGTCGGCCATTCCGAGCTACGTCAACCACACCTACAGCGACTACGTCCAGCGCTACTACCACGGGCCGTCTGGCGAAATCCTCGATGCCTTCGTGTTCGGCGGCTTCGACCTGGGCAACGTGCCGGTCAACGCCAAGCTGGGCCGGCATTCGCTGTACTGGGGCGAGTCGCTCTTCCTGGGCGGCAACATGCACAGCGTGGCCTACGCGCAGAACCCGCTGGACTTGCAGAAGGGCTTTGCCACCCCGGGCGTGGAAGCCAAGGAACTGTTCCGCCCGCTCAACCAGGTCTCGGGCCAGGCGCAGCTGACCGACACGCTGTCGGTGGCCGCGCAATACATGCTCCAGTGGGAGTCGTACCGCTACCCCGAAGGCGGCACCTACCTGGGCCCGGTCGACTTCGCCTTCAACGGCCCCGACCGCCAGTTCCTGTCGCAGCAACTGGGCTTTGCGCAGCGCGGCGATCCGTCCGAGCCCAAGCAGCGCGGCGAGGGCGGCCTGTCGGCGCGCTGGAGCCCCGACCTGCTGGACGGCGGCACCGTGGGCTTCTACTACCGCAACTTCGCCGACAAGCTGCCGCAGACCTTCCTCACGCAGGTGGGCCGCAACATCAGCCGCTACAACCTGATCTACGCCGACAACATCGACATGTACGGCATGAGCCTGGCCAAGAACATCTGGGGCATCAGCTTCGGCAGCGAGCTCTCGTACCGCCACAACACGCCGCTCAACAGCACGGTGCTGGGCATTGCGCCGGGCCTGCCGGCGCAAGGCGACACCAAGGGCCCGCGCGGCGACACCTTCCACGGCCTGCTCAACGCCGTGGGCGTGGTGCCCAAGACGCCGCTGTTCGACACGGCCGCGTGGGCGGCCGAGCTGACCTGGTCGCGCTGGGACAAGGTCACCAGCGGCCAGAACCTGTTCTACGCCGAGGGCTTCGCGGCCTGCGCCGGCAAGACCAAGTGGGACGGCTGCACCACCAAGGACTACGTGGGCGCGGGCCTCTCCTTCACGCCCACCTGGTTCCAGGTGTGGCCCGGCATCGACCTCTCGGCGCCCCTGACCTACGCCATCGGCCTGAGCGGCAATGCCGCGACCATCTTCGGCGGCAACCAGGGCAACGGCAACTACAGCGTCGGCCTGGGCATGGACGTGCGCCAGAAATACCGCTTCGACCTGAAATACATCGACTACCTCGGCCAGTACAAGGACAACGGCACGGCCGTGACATCGCAGAACGGCTTCACCACGCTGCTGAAAGACCGCGGCTTCGTGAGCCTGACCTTCAAGACCACCTTCTAAGGATCCGCATCATGAAGAAGTTCATCGCTTCGCCCCTGGCCGCTGCATTGCTGGCCGCGCTCGCAAGCATGTCGGCACACGCCGCCGTCACCGCAGAAGAAGCCAAGGCACTGGGCACCACGCTCACGCCCGTGGGCGCCGAAAAGGCCGGCAACAAGGACGGCACCATTCCCGCCTACACCGGCGGGCTGACCAAGGCCCCGGCCGGCTTCAAGGCCGGCGACGGCATCCGCCCCGACCCCTTTGCCGGCGAGAAGCCGCGCGTGCAGGTCACGGCCGCCAACATGGCGCAATACGCCGACCAGCTCACCGACGGCACCAAGGCGCTGCTGCAGAAGTACCCGAGCTTTCGCGTCGACGTGTACCCCACGCACCGCAGCGTGGCCTTCCCCAAGTTCGTGGTCGACAACACGGCAGCCGCTGCCGTGAGCGCCAAGACCACCAACAACGGCCGCTCGATGGAGGGCGTGCACGCGGGCTTTCCGTTCCCGATTCCCAAGGACGGCTACGAAGCCATGTGGAACCACCTGGTGCGCTTCAACGGCCAGAGCTACGAGGCCAAGTACCGCAACCTGAACGTCGACGCCGCCGGCCGCCCCGCGCTGGCCACCGAAGGCACCAGCGTGCAGGACTTTCCGTTCTGGGACACGGCCCGCGCCAACGCCGACATCTACTGGCGCATCAAGCTGACCTACACCGGCCCGGCCCGCCGCGCCGGCGAGGCGCTGATGATCGTGGACCCGCTGGACATCGGCAACAAGGACCGCCGCGCCTGGGCCTACCTGCCCGGCCAGCGCCGCGTGAAGGTGGCACCCGACCTGTCGTTCGACACGCCCAACCCCGGCACCGCAGGCGCCACCACATTCGACGACACCTTCATCTTCAACGGCTCGATGGACCGCTTCGACTTCAAGCTGGTGGGCAAGAAGGAAATGATCGTGCCCTACAACGACTACGCGGCCGTGTACCAGTCCAAGCAGGACGACCTGCTGCAGCCGCACCACCTGAACCCCGACCTGGTGCGCTGGGAACTGCACCGCGTGTGGGTGGTGGACGCCACCCTGCGCGAAGGCAAGCGCCACGTCTACAGCAAGCGCCGCTTCTACCTGGACGAAGACTCGTGGGCCGCCCTGGCCTCGGACAACTACGACGCACGCGGCCAGCTCTACCGCGCCGGCTTCGCCTACATGACGCCCAGCTACGACCTGCCGGCGCCGTACACCGACATGTTCGGGCACTACGACTTCGTCTCGGGCGTGTACTCGCTCACCGGCTACATCGCCGAGACCGGCGGCCTGCGCCACACCAAGGCGCTGCCCGACCGCGAATGGACTGCCGACTCGCTGGCCGGCTCCGGCGTGCGCTGAAGAAGAACAGGAAGACGGGAGCATCCGCCATGTCCGCACGGCAATCTCGCCTGCATGAGCGCTTGCGCTCGTACGCCGCGACCGCGTTCATCGGGCTCGTCGCAGCCGCCGGCGCCTGGGGCGCGGCCAACAACCCCGGCTGGCGCGACGTGCTGGACACCCCGGCACGCCAGAGCCCGCTGGCCGCGCAGGCCCTGATCAACGGCCTGGCCAGCCAGGGCACGCGCACGCTGGCCGTGGGCCAGCGCGGCCACATCCTGTTTTCCGACGACGCCGGCAAGAGCTGGCGGCAGGCCGAGGTGCCGGTCAGCTCCGACCTGGTGGCCGTGAGCTTTGCCGATGCGCGCAACGCCTGGGCCGTGGGCCACGACGGCGTGGTGCTGCACAGCGGCGATGCCGGCCAGACCTGGCGCGTGCAGTACGACGGCCGCGCCACCGAACAAGGCGACCAGAACCCCTGGCTGGACGTGTGGTTCGCCAGCGATGCACGCGAAGGCTGGGTGGTCGGCGCCTTCGGCCAGGCCATGCACACCACCGACGGCGGCGCGCACTGGACGCCGATGCCCGGCGAGCTGGACAACCCCAAGGGCCTGCACCTGTACGCGATGCGCCAGGTGGGCGCCGACCTCTACATTGCAGGCGAACAAGGTCTTCTGCTCAAGCGCGCGGCTGGCGATACGCGCTTTCGCGCCATCGAAGTTCCCTACCAGGGCACCCTCTTCGGCCTGGCCGGCAACGAACAGACGCTGCTCGCCTACGGCCTGCGCGGCACCGTGCTGCGCAGCACCGACGGCGGGCGCAGCTGGAAGCAGTCCACCACCGGCGTGCCTGCCGGCCTGACCGCGGGCACCCGCACCAGCGATGGCCGTTTCGTGCTGGTGAGCCAGGCCGGCCACGTGCTGGCCAG
>JAFECZ010000373.1 GCA_018241905.1 Pseudomonadota bacterium | reverse complement strand
CTGCTCGTCGAGCTGTTCGATGGCCGAGCGGCTGCTTTCCATGCGCGGCGGCAGCGTCGCCAGCTCGGACTGCAAGGTGCGTTCGACCCGATCCGCCTCGGCCTTGGCCGCCTCGGCGCGGGCGATGTTCTCGGCGCGGCGCGCCTGGTTCTCGCCGCCCAGCGGCAGGTCCCAGCGGGCACTGATCAGCCAGCCATGCTCCTGCTTGGCATCGGTGACGGGGCGCGAGTTGTTGTGCAGTTGCTGGCTGTAGTCCAGGTCGATGCGCGGCGCGATGGTCGATGTCCATGGCAGCACGCGCGCGCTGGCCGCTTGCGCACGTATGCGGGCGGCGGCCAACAGGCCCGATTCGCCACTCGGCGCGTCCGGCGCGAGCAAGGCACGGGGCAATTCCACCGGTACCGGCGGGCGCAGCGCCACGCCGGTCAGGATGGCCAGCCGGTCGCGCCCGCTGCGCAGGTCGGCCAGGAGCTGGCCGTGGGCTACCTGCGCGTCCAGCAGGGCCGCGCGCGCCTGGTTGGCATCCGACGGCGCGAGCTTGCCCAGTTCGGTGGCGCGCCCGACCATGGCGACCAGGCGCTGCGCTTCGTCGATGCGCCGGCGCGAGGCAGGCAGCAGTTCTTCGTAGCGCAGCAGCTGCGCGTACGCGTCGGCAACGCGCTCTCCGATTTCCTCGCGGGCGCGGCGCACGTCCTCGCGCGCTGCCGCCACGTCGTGCGTGCTGCCGCGCAGCTCGGCCACGTCGGCGCCGCCGTTGAACAGGTTCCAGCGCACGCCCATGGACGCTTCGTCCGTGCGGCCGTCCACCGGCTCGCCGAACAGGGTTTCCCGGGCGTGGCCCTGCAGGGCCTGCGCATTCAGCACCGGTGCCAGGCGCGAACGAGCCTGCGCGCGACGTTCACCACTGGCCGCTTCGAGCGCGCGGGCCACGAGCAGTTGCGGGTCCTGCTCCATGGTGCGCGCGAGCAGCGATTGAAGGGACTCCGGCGCGCCGGCCAGGCGCAGCGGGTCGGAAGCCGCGGGCGGCCCGGATGGCGCCGGGGCGGTGGCCGATTCAACGGGAGCCGGAGCAGCGGCAGCGGAGACAGGGGCAGAAGTAGGGGCAGAAGTAGGGGCGGGGGCGGCCCAGGCCGCGGCGGTCGCAAATGCGGTGCCCGCCAACACCAGCGCGGTCCTGCAGGTCGTGCGAAGGTTCATGTCAACGCTCCTGCAGCGCGCCCTGGATGCCGCGCAGCACCGGCTTGAGCAGGTACTGCATCACGCTGCGCGTGCCGGTGAGCACGCTGACGTCCAGCGGCATGCCGGGGCTGACCGGCAGCGGCTTGTCGTGCAGCTTGAGCTGCCCCCGCTCGGCGCTGAGCTGCACCTCGAAGTAGGGCTCGCCCTTCTCGTCGACGACGGCGTCGGCGCCGATGCGGTCCACCATGGCTTGCATCTGGCCGAAGGTGGCGGAGTCGTAGGCCAGCACACGCACGTTGGCGGTCTGCCCGGGATGCAGGAAGCCGATGTCGGCAGGCTGCACGCGTGCGGTCATTTGCAGCTGCGATTCGTCGGGCACCACTTCGACGATGGGCTTGCCGGGCAGCGCCACGCCGCCCTTGGTGGTGACCAGCACGCGGTTCACCACGCCGTCCACCGGCGAATGCAGCTCGCGCCGCGCCACGCGGTCCTGGTGACCCTCCAGCGTCGCGGTGAGGCTGGCCGCTTCGGTTTCGAACTCGGCGCGCTGCGCGCCCCACTGCGCGCGGGCGCGGGCGGTGGTTTGCTCGACCGTGGCCTGCGCCTCGGCAACGCCAGCATTCAGCCGCGCCAGGGAACTGCGCAGGCCGTCCAGCTCGGACTGCTGCTGCAGCAGGCGTTGCTTGGCTGCGAGGTAGTCGGCGCGCGCACCTGCGCTTTCGTTGAACAGCTTCTCCTCGATGGCGAAGCTCTCGCGCGCCACGGCAACCGACGGCTGGAGCGCGGCGATGCGCACCTGCGCTTCACGCAGTTCGCCCGCGCGGCGATGTTCGGCCTCGCGCGCGGCATCCACGCTGGCCTGATATTCGCGCAGGGCGTCGCGCCAGAGCTGATGCTCCTTGGCGATGAGGTCCGGTGCTTCGGTGCGCCAAGCGTCGTCGAATCGGGGCTCGCCGCCGGACAGCAGCGCCTCGGTGCGGGCGCGGCCGGCGGCGGCGGCCAGGAATTTCTGGCGGCTTTCGCCCAGGCCGGAGGTGTATTGGGCAGTGTCCAGTCGCACCAGCAGCTGCCCCTTGCGGACCCGGTCGCCGGCGGCTGCGAGCACTTCTTCCACCACGCCGCCTTCCAGGCTTTGCACTTCCTGCAGTTTGCTCGGCGCGGTGACCACGCCGCGTGCCTGCACCGCGACGTCCAGCGTGGCGAGCAGGGCCCAGACCACGGCCGTCAGGACGAACAGCACCGTGACCAGCACCATCGCCAGCACGGTGCGGTGCGGGCCACGGTCGGGATCGGGATGGGCGGCAGACAGGGGTCGGCGAATGAGATCGAGGTTCATGACGCAGCGCTCCTCAGGCCGACGCGGTCAATGCGCCGGACGGCGCGGGTGCGTTGTCGCCGTGGGCGGGCGTGCCTGTCGGGCGCTGGGCGAGCGCCTGCAGCACCTGGTCGCGCGGGCCGTCGGCCACGACGCGGCCGCGGTCCAGCACGATCAGCCGATCCACCAGTGCAAGCATTGCCATGCGGTGGGTCACGAGAATCTGCGTGGTGCCGCGCAGTGCGCGCAGGCGCTCGATGAGCTTGTGCTCGGTCGCGGGGTCGACCATGCTGCTGGGCTCGTCCAGCAGCAGCAGCCGGGGCCTGGCCAGCAGCGCGCGTGCAATCGCCACGAGCTGTCGCTGGCCGCCCGAGAGGCGCTCGCCGCGTTCGCCGACGGGCGTTCCCACGCCTTGCGGCAACTGCGCCACGATCTCGTCCAGGCAGGCGGCGCGCATCGCATCCAGCAGCGCTTCGTCGCCCGGCTGCGCCCGGCCGATCTCGATGTTCTCGCGCAGGCTGCCGTGAAAGAGCACCACGTCCTGCGGCACATAGCCGATCTGCCTGCGCAGCGACAGCGGCTCCAGCTGCGTGGTCACCAGGTCGTCGACCCGCACCGACCCCGAGGCGGGCGCGTATTGGTTGAGGATGAGCTTGAGCAGCGTGCTCTTGCCCGAACCGAGCTTGCCGATGATGCCCACGCGCTCGCCGGCGCGGATGTGCAGGTTCAGCCGCTCGATCACCGGCGGCTGGTTGGCAAAGCCGAAGGCGAGGTCGCGGAACTCCACCGCGCCGCTCAGGGGCGGCGCCTGCAGCGCCGTGCCGACTTCGTCGCCGGGCGCGGCCATGATCTTGTCGATGGCCCGCAGGCTCAGGCGGGTCTGCTCCCAGCGCAGCACCAGCGCGGCCAGCTGGCCCACCGGCGCCAGCGCCCGGCCGCACAGGAGGCTGGCCGCGATGATCTGCCCCATGGTCAATGCGTGCTGGCTCGCCAGATAGGCACCGGCGGCCACCACGGCCACGCTGGACAGGCCCAGGATTGCCGAGTTCAGATAGCTGGTCCGCGCGGTGATCTCGCGCGTGTGCATGTTGTTGTGCGAAATGGCCTGGGTCAGCGATTCCCACTTGCGGCGGCTCCAGGCTTCGGCCCCGAGGGCCTTGACCGTGTCCAGCCCGTTCATCGTCTCGAACAGGTGGGCGGTGCGCTGGGTGCTCTCCTGCATGGCCTCGTCCACCTTGCGCGCCAGGGGCCCGCGCGAGGCCAGCGCCACGCCCAGCAGAAGCGGCAGGCACAGCAGGGGCACCAGCACCAGCGACCCGCCCACCAGGGCGATCACCGCCAGGTAGAGCACGGTAAAGGGCATGTCGCCCAGGACGGTGAGCGTGCCGGTGGAAAAGAACTCGCGCACCGACTCGAAGTCGCGCACCGTGTTGGCCAGCACGCCACCCGAGGCGGGCCGATCGACGGCGCGCATGCGCAAACACTGCGCGTAGACCTGCGAGGACATGGCCACGTCCATGCGCCGCGCCGCGCTTTCGAGCAGGTGGCTGCGCAGCAGCCGCATCACGAATTCGAAGCCGGTCACGAGCAGGACCGCGGAGGTCAGCACCCACAGGCTGCCCAGCGCGTTGTGCGGGATGACGCGGTCGTACACCGCCATGCTGTAGAAGGGAATCAGCGCGCCGAAGATGTTGAGCGTGACGGTGCCGGCGAGGGCCCAGCCCAGCATCCAGCGGTTGCGCGCGAAGGTGTCCCAGAACCAGCGGCCTGCCCGCGGCAGCGTGTACAGGAGGCTGCGTTCGTCGAAATGAAGCTGGGGGCGCACGGCCATCCAGCGGCCATGGGGGACGGCCTGGCCCAGCGATTCCAGGTCCAGCCAGCGCGTGCCGTCGATGCCGGGTTGATGGCATTCGGCCCGGTCGCCTTGCAGGGCCAGCACCACGACGCATTCGCCGCCGGCGCCGATCAGCAGGCCGGGCAATTCGGTGGGGCGCGGCAGGCCCGTGCCCAGCCAAGTGCCGCTCAACCCGGCGTGGGCCAGCAGCAGCCGGATCTGTTGTTCATCGTCCCGATCATGGCCCTGGCGAGCCGGCACCGCGTCGTGAAGACGATCGGCTGGCACCGGCGTGCCGAAAAAACGCGTCAGGAACACCAGCGCGTCCGGCAAGTAGGAAATCCGAGACGCGCCCGCGTCGGTTGGCGCATCCTGAGAAGAATTGTTGCTTTTCATGATCCCGCAAAGAAAAGAAAGGGCGCGTACGAGAGCGCCCATTTTTCAATCGACCATCGGGTGCAAGCCCTATTTCTTGTTTTCGATCTGAGCAACGGAAATTGCCGGCCCCCGGATTTCCGTTGCTGTCGATTGGATGGTCGTCCCTGATTCGAAAGTGACTTGAAGTCTGTGTGACAGTCTTTTTGAATTAAAACAATTTTGAATTGAAATTAATTTCAAACGTCTTCGCGACAGAATGAAGTGTAGGTGAAAAGTCGCAAATGAAGGAGCGTCCGTCGAATGGGGTTAACCACAAATGTCACGAAATCATCGCGCAATCAAAGTGAATTTTTTCTCGGATTTTATTTGTTGACAGTAAATAACAATTCAACACCATTGGAGGCGCGAATTTCCTTGGGGAAGGCGCCGGCATTGCGAAAAAAAGGCGGCCCGAGGCCGCCCCTGTAGCGCTTTGCGAGTCCGTCAGGCGGTGGTGGCGTCCAAGGCCGCGCTGATCCGCCGCAGAAGCTCTGCAGCATCCGACACATCCGACACATCGGAAACGTCGAGCGCAGAAGCAATGGCGCCGGTCGATGGGTTGCCGGCACCCACCAACGCGTCCAGCGCCGACTCGCCGCCGCCCAGCACGTCTGCGGCCGCGGGCAAGTCCTGCGCATGGGCGAAGAACACGTCCTCGCTCATCAACTGGCTGCCGTCGTCGCGCGTCGCGCTGGACTGCAGGTGGCCGCGGCCCTCT
>JAFECZ010000372.1 GCA_018241905.1 Pseudomonadota bacterium | reverse complement strand
CTGCCCTTCAAACCGACTTCCCGGCCAGGTCGTCGAAGAAGTTCTTCCTCACCGTGCGCTGACGCTCTTCAAAGGTGGCCACGATCGTGTCGTCCTCGTCGAGGCGGCCGTTGCGCTTGAGGGATCTCAACGCCTGGGTCATGCCGCGAACCGCGCCCTGCAGCGAGGCGTTCGCGTACAGCACCAGGCCGTAGCCCAAGTCGGCGAACTCGTTGAGGTCCAACGTCGGCGTCTTGCCGCCGATGACCACGTTCACCAGCTGCGGCACCAACAGCCGCTTGGGGACGAGATGCAGCTCCTCGATTCTCGAGGGTGCCTCGACGAAGGTGATGTCCGCGCCTGCTTCGATGAACAGCTGTGCCCGCTCGATGGCCGCCTCGAAGCCTTCCACGGCCCGTGCATCCGTGCGGGCGATGATGAGGAGTGCACCCGCGCATCGACCGCCGCCTTGACCTTGGAGGCGGCCTCGCTGGCGCTGATAACGGACTTGTCGTTGAAGTGGCCGCATTTCTTGGGCATCTGCTGGTCTTCGAGCTGGATCGAATTCGCGCCCGCGCGCTCCAGCGTCCTGACCGTGTGATAGACGTTCAACTCGTTGCCAAAGCCCGTATCCGCGTCGACGATGATGGGCAGCGCCACCGCGTCGCGCATGGCGCTGGTGTGCAGCGCCAGGTCGGTGAGGGTGAAGAAGCCCAGGTCCGGCATGCCGTAGAAGGTGTTGGTCAGGCGGGCACCGGTCAGGTACACGGCCTCGAATCCCTCCTCTTCGATCACGCGCGCAGCCAGCGCGTTGGCCGCGTCGGTCACCAACACGCCGCGGCGCTCATTGACCTTCTTCTTGAGGACCGTTCAGGGGCGCGTTGAAGTCGTCGTCATCTGTGCAATCGTTTGATGAAGTGCCGCCAGCAGCGGGCCGGCGGCTCAGGCCCTCCCGCGCCCGGCGCCGCTGTTGCACGGTCGTTTCACGCGAGGAACTTGTCGACGGCGAGGCGCGCCGCAGCAGCGGCCCGGACCGGACACCGCTCGCCACACTTCTTCTTTTTTTAGTAGGCGCCGAGGACGACGTTGGTCGGCTTGCCGGCCACAAAGTTCTCGATGTTGTCGACCAACTGATCCGTGAGCGCCTGCTGCGCCTCATTGGACGCCCACGCCACATGCGGCGTCAGGATCACGTTGTGACGCGAAGCCGCGCGCATAAGCGCATTGTCGGGCGCGGGTGGCTCACCCTCGACAACATCGAATCCGGCGCCGCTGATGAGCCCCGCGTCGAGGGCCCGCACCAGATCGGCTTCGTCGACCAAGCCGCCCCGTGCGGTGTTGACGATCAACGGGCGGCGCTTCATGGCCTCGAACTCGGGCATCGCGACGATGCCGCGCGTGTCCTTGGTGAGCGGCGAATGCAGCGTGATGACATCGCTGGTCTCCAGCACCTCTTGCCAGGGTGTGTACAGCGGCCCCAGTCCACTCCTGCCCTTGTGGGCGGCAAAGAGCGGCACCATGCCGAAGGCCCGCGCGAGTTCGGCCACGCGCTGGCCCAGCACCCCCTCGCCGATGATGCCCAGCCTCGCGCCGGCGAGATCGCGGATGGGGTGGTCGAAGAAGCAGAACTGCCCGGACGCCTGCCAGCGCCCATTGAGCACCGAGTCGCGATAGGCCACGAGGTTGCGTCGCAGCGCGAGGATGAGCGCAAAGGTGTGCTCGGGCACGGTATTGACGGCATACCCGCGGATGTTGACGACCGCGACGCCGCGCGCCTGGCAGGCGACCTTGTCAACGCAGTCGGTGCCAGTGGCCGCCACCGCAATCAGGCGCAGCGTGGGTACGCGCTCCAGCGTTGCCGCGGTGATCGCCACCTTGTTGGTGATGGCGATGCTCGCGCCCGCCAGCCGCTGGGCGACCTGGTCGGGAGCGGTGCTCGCGTGCTCCTCGTACGCGTGCTCGAAGTCCGGTCGGCGCAGTTGGATCTGCGGCGCCAGGGTCGCGCGGTCCAGGAAAACGATCTTGTGCATGTCGGTATCTCGTTGATGTCTCGTCAATCGCCAGGCTGCAGCAGCCGCTTCGCCTCGGCGACCACCGCCGCTGGCACGATGCCAAAGCGCGCATACAACTCCTCGGCGGGCCCGGAGGCGCCGAAGCCGGTCATGCCGACAAAGCCGCCGCGCTCGCCGAGGTAGCGATCCCAGCCGAAGCGCACCGCGGCTTCGACCGCCACACGCACGCCGCCTGGCGGCAGCACCGCGGCCCGGTAGGCCGCGTCCTGAGCGTCGAAGAGCTCCCAACTCGGCATCGAGACCACCGCGGTAGGCACCCCTTCCGCCTGGAGGCGCTCGCGGGCCTGTAGCGCGATCGCCACCTCGGAACCGGTGGCCATGAGCGTCACCTGCCGCGGGCCGCCTTCGGCTTCGGCCAGCACATAGCCGCCGCGGCGCGAGAGGTTGTCGGCCTGGTCCGCTCGCCGCACCAGCGGCAGCGCCTGGCGCGCGAAGACCATCGCGGCGGGTCCCTTGCGATGTTCCAGCGCGATCTCCCAGCACTCCGCCGCCTCAACCGCATCCGCGGGGCGCATCACCAGCATGTTGGGCATGACGCGCAGCGAGGCCAGGATCTCCACCGGCTGGTGGGTGGGGCCATTCCTGCCCACGCCAATGGAATCGTGGCTGAAGACGAACTTCACGGGCAGCCCCATCAAGGCCGCCATGCGCATGGCGGGGCGCTCATAGTCCGAGAAGGCCAGGTAGGTGACGGCCAGCGGGATGACGCCGCCGTGCGCGGCCATGCCGTTGGCCATGGCACCCATCAGGTGCTCGCGCACACCGCAGTGCACATACGCGCCGCTGCGCTCGGCCGCGGTGAAGGCTGCAAGCCGGCGCTTGTGGCTGGTTGGCGCCTCGAGGTCGGCGCAGCCCACCATGCGCTCGGGCAAGACATCCGTGAGCAGGTCGTTGATCTCCGCCGAGATCATGATGCCGCCGGGTGTATCACTGCGCTGCAGAGCTTGGCGCTTGTAGGCGAGCAGCGTCTCCCGCCAGCCGTCGGGCAACTCGCCAGCCATGACACGATCGAACTCGGCGCGCTGCGCCGGCGCGAGCGCGGCGTGCCGCGCCTGCCAGGCGGCATGCCGCTCGGCGCTGCGGCGGCCCGCATCGCGCCAGGCCTGCAGCACGGGCGCCGGCACCTCGAAAGGCGCATGGGGCCAGTCCAGTTCCTTGCGGGCTTCCTGCGCATCCTCGGGATACAGGCGCCCGCTGTGCCCACCACGCTGGCCCTGCAGCCGGGCCAGACCCCGTGCGATCACGGTGCGACACGCAATCATCGAGGGCCGCTGGTCCTGCTTCGCGGCCGCCAGCGCCGCCGAGACGGCCTCCAAGTCGTGGCCGTCGACCTCGATGACGTGCCAGTCAGCCACCCGAAAGCGCTCGGCCACGTTCTCGCTGATCGACAACGACGTGCTGCCGTCATCGGTGATGCGGTTGTCGTCCCACAGGAGCACGAGCTTGCCCAGTCGCAGATGCCCGGCCAGCGAGATCATCTCCTGGCCGATGCCCTCCTGCAGGCAGCCGTCGCCGACGAAGGCGTAGGTGTGGTGGTCCACCAGGTCGGCGCCGAAGCGCGCGTTCAGGTAGGCCTCCGCCACAGCCATGCCGAATGCGTTGGCAATGCCCTGCCCCAAGGGTCCGGTGGTCACCTCGATGCCGTGCGCGGGCGCGATCTCGGGATGGCCTTCGCAGTGCGAGCCCATCTCCCGAAAGCGCTGGATCTGTTTGATCGAGATGGCCTCATAGCCCGTCAGGTGCAGCAGCGCATACAGCAGCATCGATCCATGACCATTGGACAGCACGACGCGGTCGCGGTCGGCCCAGGTCGGATCACCCGGCGCGAACTTCAGATGCCGCGTGTACAGCGCCGTGGCGATCTCGGCCATGCCCAGCGGCACGCCCTGGTGCCCCTCCCCGGCGCGCACGATCGCGTCGATCGCCAGAAAGCGGATCGCGTTGGCGAGCTTGGACAACGCCGGCAGGGACTGCCCCTGCGCGCTTGGTGCCAGCACGGCGCTCATGCGAGCGACCCCGCGCTGTCTTCAAGCAGCTTCCAAGCGTCCTCGCCGAACTTGGCTCGCCAGTCCTTGTAGAAGGAGGTCTTGGCCAGCGCCGCCTTGAACGCCTTTTTGTCCGGTTCGACGAACTGCAAGCCCTTGGCCTGAAGGTCGCCGCGCAGCGACTTGCTCAACGCGTCGATGTCGGCGCGCTCGTCCGTGGCGGACTTGTCGAACTCGCGGAAAACAATCTCCTGGATGTCCTTGGGCAGGCGCTCCACCGCCTTGCGATTGCCCAGAATCCAATACGCATCCCACACATGGTTGCTCAGGCTGCAGAACTTCTGCACCTCGTACAGGCGCGCCGTGGCGATGATCGCCAGCGGGTTTTCCTGGCCTTCGACCAGCTTGGTCTGCAGCGCCGAGTACACCTCGTTGAAGTTGATCGGCGTCGGGCTTGCGCCGAGCGCGCTGAACAGCGTCGAGAGCATCGGGGCCGAGGGCACGCGCAGCTTCAGCCCGCGCAGGTCCTCGGGGGTATTGATGGGTTTGCCCGACGTGGTGATCTGCCGAAAGCCGTTGTCCCAGGGCTTGGACATCGTGAGCAATCCCACCTTCTCGATCTGGCTGCGCACGTACTTGCCCAGCGGGCCGTCCATCGCCTTCCAGACCTGGTCGTAGTCGGTGAAGGCGAAGCCGGTGTTGACCATGCCCGCGGCCGGCACCAGCGTCGAGAGCACCGAACTGGCCTGGTTGAAGAACTCCACCCCGCCGCTGCGCACCTGGGACAGCAGGTCCGTGTCCGAGCCCAGCTGGTTGGCCGGGAACAGGCGGATCTCCAGGCGCCCCTTGGTCGCTTCTTTGATGCGGTCGATGGCCTCCTGCGCCCGCTTGTTGACGGGATGGCTTGGGTCCTGTCCGGTGGCCAGCTTGTAGGTGAATTCGGCCGCGTGCGCGCGCCGCGGCAGCGCGGCGATTAGCGGCAACGCCGCGGCACCGGCCAGGCATTGCCGGCGCGTCAGGCTCGTGCGAAAGGGTGCGGGCTGGGTCATCGTTGTCTCCTTCTATTGGGTTATGCGAGGCCGCCGATCAATGGATCAACATGCCGCCGTTGACGTCCAGGGTGATGCCGGTGCAGTACTTGGCCAGCGGGCTGGCCAGGAAGACCACGCAGCCGGCCACGTCAGCCGGCTCGCCGATGCGGTTGAGCGGGATCTGCTCCAGGATGCCCTGCATGCGGTCATCGGGGATCAGGCCCTTGTTGATGTCAGTGGCGATCAGCCCCGGCGTGATGCAGTTGACCCGGATGCCGTCGATGCCGAACTCGCGGGCCATGGCACGGGCCAGGCCCAGCACGCCCGCCTTGGCCGCGGAGTAGTGCGGGCCGCCCAGGATGCCGCCGCCGCGCTGCGCGGAGACCGAGGAGATGC
>JAFECZ010000371.1 GCA_018241905.1 Pseudomonadota bacterium | reverse complement strand
CGGGCCGAGTCGATCACTTCCTGGTCGTGCTGCGCGAACTTTCCCTGCAGGCCGTGCACGTGCATGTGGTCCACGCCGGCCAGGCGCCATAGCGCCTGGTACGCGCCGAAGCCGATGCCCAGCAGCGGATGCCGCGACATCGCGCCGTAGCCGTTGCGGTGGCCGTGCAGCGCCAGCCGCGTGTGGCGGCGCACCGTTTGCACGGCCGAGAAGCCGCACCAGTTCAGGCTCACCATCGCGCAGCTGCCGCCCTCGCGCTCGATCAGCTGCGCATGGCGCAGCATGGCCTCGGTCTCGTCGGTAATGTTGAAGGCCACCATTACATGCTTGCCGGTGCGTTCCTGGTGCGCGCGCACGGCGGCCATCACCGCCGGCACGCGCTCGGCCAGCGGCGCATGCGCCGGGTTGGCGCAGACTTCGTCGTCCTTGATGAAGTCCACGCCCGCGGCGCACAGCCGCGCCACCAGTTTGGCCGTCTCGCGGGACGACATGCCCACGTTGGGCTTGAGGATGGTGCCCACCATCGCGCCCTGGCCGACGCCCGTGAGACGCCTGGTGCCGGCAATGCCCTGGGCGGGGAATTCGAAGCGGGCGCGATAGGCCGCGGGCATCTCGAGCGATTCAAGCCGCAGCCCGGTCGCCTCGCCCAGGTCGTACAGATTGCCCGCCACTGTGGCAGCGAGCGTGGGCAGGTTGGCGCCGATGTTGTCCACCGGAAAGGCGATGCGCACTTCGAAGCGCCGGTACGGGCCGCCGATGCCCTTGCGCTGCAGCCATGCATTGGGCAGCGCGGGCCCGGCCACGCTGTCCAGTAGCCGCATCTGCTCGACCACCGCGCGGGCGCGTTCGCGCAGCGCATCGGTCTCGCCTTCCACGCGGGTGAAAGTGCCGCAGGACTGCTCGCCCGCCATCACTTCGGCCACCTGGGCCGGATCGAGCGGGGATTCCACCAGGTAGGTGGCTCGGATGCGTTCGGTCATAGGGTGTCCAGGTCAGGGAAGGGCCGTACCGGATCGCGCCCGTCCCAGCCCTCGGCAGCCTCGCGAATCATGCGAAAGAGCTTGCCTTTGGGGCCGGCCACTTCCGACAGCTCGATGGTGGCGCCGGGGTGGCAGCCCTGCGTGGCAGCCTGGTCCTCGAAGTACACGAAGCGCCCGCGCTCGCCCACTTCGCCGCTCATGCAGACCTTGAAGCCGGCGGCCTCGGCGCGCTTGAGGTCCTCGTCGAAATGCTCGGTCCAGTAGGCAAAGTGCTGCGCGCCCACATGGCCGGCCTGCAGGAAGTCGCGGTACATCGAGGGCACCTCGTTGCGCGTTTGCAGCAGTTCGACCTGCAGGCCGCCCGCATTGGCCAGCGCCACCGAGTTGTGCGGCTCGTAGCGCTCGCCCCGGTAGCTGTAGTTGCGAATGGGCACGCGCGGGTTGTAGAACCAGGGGCCCACGCCCAGCACGCGCGACCAGTAGTCCATGGCGGCCTCGATGTCGGGAACGAGGTAGGCCACCTGGCGAATTTCGCCGAAGAATCTGCTCATGAGAAAACACCTTTCCTGGCCCCTGCGTAAATGCGAGGCGCTGCAGCTTGGTTGGAAGAAGACGAAGGGTTGAGTTACTTGGCCAGGAAGCCGGTGGAGAACCACGGAACGGCGGCCACCAGCACCAGGCCGATGGCGAGCGCTGCCAGGTAGCCCCAGATGGGCCGGATGCCCTCCACCGGATCGACCTTGCCGATGGCGCAGGCCGCGTAGTAGCCCACGCCGAAGGGCGGCGCGAACAGGCCCAGGCCCATGGAGAGCACCACCACCATCGCGTAGTGCACCTCGTGCAAGCCCACCGCGCGGGCAATGGGAAACATCAGCGGGCCGAAGAGCACGATGGCCGGAATGCCCTCCAGCACGCTGCCCAGCACGATGAAGGCCACCACCGAGACCGCGATGAAGCCGGCCTTGCCCCCGGGCATGGCCTGCATGGCCTCGGCCAGGTCGTGCGCGAAGCCCGACTGCGTCAGGCCCCACGCCATGCCGGTGGCTGCGCCGATGATGAAGATGATGGCGCCCGAGAGCGCGGCCGTCTCGATCAGCATCGGCAGCAGGCGCTTGACGTCGAACTGCCGATACAGCAGCAGGCCGGCCAGCACCGAGTACGCAATGCCGATGGTCGAGACCTCGGTGGCCGTGGCCACGCCTTCCACCACCGCGGCGCGGATCACGAAGGGCAGCGCCACGGCCGGCAGTGCATAGATGAAGGCCTTGCCGACGGCCCGGCCGCTGGCGCGCTGCACGCCCGAGAGGTCTTCGTGCCGATAGCGCCACCACACCACTGCGCACAGCGCCACGCCCAGCACCAGCCCGGGCACCAGCCCGCCGGTGAACAGGGCGGCAATCGACACGCCGGTGACCGAGCCGATGGTGATCAGCACGATGGAGGGCGGGATGGTCTCGGTCTGCGCCCCGGTGGTGGACAGGAGCGCCACCAGGTCGCCCGGCTTGGCACCGCGCTTCTTCATCTCGGGAAACAGCACCGGCGCGATGGCCGCCATGTCCGCCGCCTTGGAGCCCGAGATGCCCGACACCAGGTACATGCCGCCGATGAGCACATAGCTCAGGCCCCCGCGTACATGGCCCAGCAGGCTGGCCAGGAACTGGACCATGGCCTTGGCCATGCCGGTCATCTCGATCAGCAGCCCCAGGAACACGAACAGCGGCACCGCCAGCAGGATGAGGTGCGACATGCCTTCGTCCATGCGCCCCACTAGCACCACCATGGGCGTGCGCGTGGTGAGCGCCAGGAAGCCGAAGGTGGCCAGCGCAAAGGAAAAGGCGATGGGCACGCCGGCAAACACGCAGGCCGCCACCACGCCGCCGAAGAAGATCAGCAGGTTCAGCTTGCCCAGCGGCATGAGCACCGGCGCCAGGGCCCAGAACACCCCGCACAGCACCGCCACCAGCGCAAGGGCGCCCAGCGTGCGCCGCGGCGTGCTCACGCGCAGCAGGCGCAGCAGGCTCACCAGCACCATCAGCGCCACGCCCACCGGCAGCGCCGAGGCGCGCCAGGCGTTGCTGATCTCCAGTGCCGGCGTGGTCACGATGGCTTCTTCGGAGGCGTACTCGAAGGCCGGATGCGCAATGAGCAGCAGGAAGGCCAGCGACGCGGCCAGTGCCAGCACGTCGAGGAAGGCGCGCGCTGCGGGCGATGCCTTGGCCACGAAGGCGGTCATGCGCATGTGTTCGCCGCGGCGCAGCGCCACTACCGCGCCCAGCATCGACATCCACAGGAACAGGATGCCGGCGAGCTCGTCCGACCACACCAGCGGCGCGTGAAACACATAGCGCGACACCACGCCGGCCAGCAGCACCACGATGTCGGCCAGCACCAGCATGGCTGCCGGAATCTCGGTGAGCCGGCCCAGCCAGCGGTCCAGCGCATCCACGCCGGCGCGCCAGCCGCTGACTGCAGGCGAAGGCGCGCCTGCCGCTTGCTGATGCATGCCCATGGTCGGGGCGGCGCTCACGTCAGGACACCTTGCCGGCCGTGGCTTCGAGCAGGCTCCAGGCCTCGGGGCCGAACTTGTTCTTCCATTCCGCATAGAAGCCGGCCTTCTGCAGCTGGGCACGGAAGCTGTCGGGCGCCGCCGTGTTGAAGGCCATGCCCTTGGCCGACAGGTCTGCCTGGAGCGATTCGCCCAGCTTGCGCAGGTCCTCGCGCTGCTGCAGGCCGCCTTCGTTGAAGGCACGCGACGCGATGGTCTTGAGATCGTCGGGCAGGCCCTTCCAGGCGCGACCGTTGACCACCAGGTGGTAGCCGTCCCAGCTGTGGTTGGTGACCGAGCAGAACTTCTGCACCTCGTACAGCTTGGCCGTCTGCACGATGGCCAGCGGGTTCTCCTGCGCGTCCACCACCTTGGTCTGCAGGGCCGAGTACACCTCGGAGAACTGCAGGCTCGTGGGGGAGGCCGAGAGCGACTTGAACATCGAGATGCCCATGGGGCTCACCGGCACGCGGATCTTCATGCCCTCCAGGTCGGCTGCCGTCTTCACCGGCTTGGTGCCGGTGGTGATTTGCCGAAAGCCGTTGTCCCACATCTTCTCGAAGGTGTAGAGGCCGATCTTGGCGAAGGAGGCACGGATTGCGTCGCCCAGCTTGCCGTCCACCGCGCCCCACACTTGGTCGTAGTTGGAGAAGGCAAAGCCCACGGCGGTGATGGCGCTGATGGGTGCGATGGTGGCGATCACCATGGTGCCGGTGTTGAAGATCTCCAAGCCGCCGCTGCGCACCTGTGCCAGCATGTCGGTGTCGCCACCCAGTTGATTGTTGGGGAAGATCTTGATCTCCATGCGCCCATTGCTCTCCTTGGCGATGCGCGCTGCCACTTCCTGCGCGCGCACGTTCAGCGGGTGGCTCGCCGGCAGGTTGTTGCCGAACTTGAAGCTGAACTCGGGCGCCGCGGCAAACGCCAGGCGCGGCAGGGCGCCCACGAGGCCGGCGGCCGGCAGCGCGGAAAAAGTGCGCAGCAGGCTGCGGCGGCTCAAGGGTGTCGATTGGGTCATGTCGTTGTCTCCTGGTCTTGGTGCGTCGTAACGACGTCTTGGGGCTCGAAAAGAGGCGGCGCCCGGTCGTTCATTACCCGTCTTGTGCGGCGCCTGCCGGGCAAAGATAGGGCGGTCGTGCGGCTGGCGCAAACCGCAATCTTGATGGATTTTGATGGAAATTGCGGCGCCAGGTACTAGCGCCAGGTGTTGGCGCCCTAGTTGCAGCGCACGTGCATGCCGCCGTCCACCAGCAGTTCCACGCCGTTGATGTAGCGCGCTTCGTCCGAGGCGAGGAACACCGCTGCGTTGGCCACATCCCAGCCGTCGCCCATGCGCCCCGTGGGCGAGAGGGCATGGCGCGCGGCCACCATCTCGTCGGTGCTGGGGTAGAAGCCCGAGATCTGCTTGTAGATGTGGGGCGTGTCCATCACACCCGGCAGGATGCAGTTGGCGCGGATGCCCTGGGAAGCGTACTGCAGCGCCACGCTCTGGGTGAGCGAATTGACCGCGCCCTTGGAAGCGGCATAGGCGCAGTAGGCGTAGCCCGTCCAGCGCACGCCGCCCAACGCGCCGATGTTGACGATGGCGCCTCGGCCTTGCGCCTGCATCAACGGCAGCACCGCCTTGCAGGTGAGGAACATGCTCTTGACGTTCACCGTCATCACGCGGTCCCAGGTTTCTTCGCTGGTTTCGACCGGACCGCCCTGGGAGGTGATGCCCACGTTGTTGTGCAGGATGTCAATTTGGCCATAGCTCTCCAGGGCCACGGCAACTGCCTGCTGCACCTGCTCGAGCTGCGTCACGTCAGCGGTCACCGGCTGCGCGCACAAGCCTTCGCCGCGGATGATGTCGCACGTGGCCTGCGCCAGGGCCGCGTCGCGGTCCACCGCCACCACCTTGGCGCCGTGGCGTGCGTAAGCCACGGCGGCGGCCTTGCCG
>JAFECZ010000370.1 GCA_018241905.1 Pseudomonadota bacterium | reverse complement strand
CCGCTGGAGCGAAAAAGGCACCCGCCAAAGCGCCACCAGCCAAAGCACCGGCACCGCCATCAGCGCCAAGGGCGGCGACGTCAGCCTCAAGGCTGGGCGCGACATCACGGGCGAAGCGGCGCAACTGAACGCCCGCGACACCCTGAGTCTGGAGGCCAAGGGCAAGAGCCGACAGGGAATGCGGTCAAAGACCAGCTTCAAGGAGCCAAGAAGAAATGAAGTCGCCGACTTACTGGTGGTTTGTACGATTTGTGCAATACGCCTTTGTCCTTGGCCTTGCCTTTGCGCTGCTTGCCGCGGCGGGCAGCGCCTTGTGGCCACCCCTCTATCTTTGGTTGACTAGCCAGAGCGGTTGGCACTGGGAGCCACTCAATCACTGGTTGCGCTATGTACTACATGGAGGCATGGTAGGCGTAGTCACGGGCGCTCTGCTGACGAACTACGAATGGCTGGCGCAAGCGTCTACAGGAATCGTTGGGAAGATCTTCGTCACTGGGGCGGTAGCTGGAATATCCATCCTGAGTGTCCTCGTCTTGCGAGAGTACTTGAATCAACTGGTTCCAGGCTAGACGTACTCGCCTTGTCATTGCAAAGGTGAGGTGGATATTCGTGCCCGTGCCTTACGTTCCTTTTCTAGGAGTTGGGGGAGGCTTGAATCATTCATACGGAGGACGCACAGCAGTGGAAGTCGGCGTAAGTGTTCCGCCGGGCAGTTCGGTGGCACCATTTAGCTACGGCTATTCAACCAATAAGTGAGGTTAAAGCTATGCCTGCGCCAAACGGACCCATCAGCAGAAATGTGGAAGAAAATGACGAGAGGGCAAAAGGCCTTCTACTGGATCGCGGTTGCTCTGGTGATTGGCTTCATTGCGTTTATCCAGTTCGGATCTCTGTAGGTTTGGAGGCCTTGGGTATGCCGCATGTTTTGGCGGCTCCATTTGCCAAGGTCGACCAGGGCGCGGCCATCGACTCCGAGGGCGCGCAGACCTACAACAAGAGCGGCGGCGGCATGACCTACCACAACCTGCAGGCCAGCAGGCCAGCCGCCAGGACCAGACGCTCAACCACCGCCAAACACCCGCCAGGCCGCGCGCGCCACATAGGCGGCTTCGTACACTACCGGCATGACATCCCCCCGAACGCCCGACGATCATCTGCATTTCTTCGGGGGGCTCGATCATCGGCAGATGCAGCACCTGCTGGGCTACAACCTCGCCCAGGCGTGCATTCCGTCGTTCGCGATCTATGAAGAGGCGATCGGCGGGCCGCTGCAGCTGCGGCAGGTGGAGTTCACCATCCTGGTGCTGGTCTCGTCCAACGAGAACGTCACGCAGAAGAGCCTGTCTCTGGCGCTCGACATCGCTGCGCCCAACCTCACGGTGATCCTGGACCGGCTCGACCGGCGCGGCCTCGTGCGGCGCGTGCGCAGCGAGACCGACCGGCGCGCCCAGCACGTGCAGCTCACGGCCAAGGGACGCACCCTGACGCGCAAGGCCACGCAGGCCGCCGAGCAGATGGAAGACGCGCTGCTCGGGCAGCTGTCGCGGGCCGAACAGGCGATGCTGTTCGAGCTGCTGCAGAAGGTGGCGACCTTCCGCAAGCCCAGGTCGACCCGGTCGGCGCGGGAAGACACGGCAGCCTAGGCCGCAGCGCCTTCCTTGCCGCCTGCTACGACTGCGAGCAGTTGCTGTTCGCTGCCACGCCCTGGAAGCGGTCCTGCGCCCATCCGGGGAAGCGCTTGGCCGCCTCGGGCACGATCGATTCGTGGTCCAGGCCGGCGAACTCCTGGTAGTCCACGCTGGAACCGGCCTTGCACAAGGCCGAGCGCTCCGCCGCCGTGAGCGGCACGGGCACGGTGGTGTCCTGCGAGCCCTGGAAGATCGCGAAGGGCATGGTGCCCTTGGGCGCGAAGTTGTCCACGGCGGTCATGGCGTTCCACCAGCTGCTTCCGGGCGCCATCGCGTCGGGCTTGTACGGGGCAGTGACGGTGGAGGCGGTGAACCAGACGTCGAAGCAGCCGTCGGCCATCGCGGGGAACTGCTCCAGGCCTTCGGTGGTGAGGAAGTCGCCGTACTTGAGCTCGGGGTAGGCGGCGTGGATGCCCGGCAGCGTGGAGATCACGTAGCCGGCCAGCTCGGTGCTCTTCATCGAGTTCAGCGTCAGCTCGCGGATGCGTACCGCCGGTGCGATCAGCGCGGCGCCCAGGCCGGTGAATTCGGGGGCGTAGGTGCCGGCGATGGCTTCGGTCCACATGGTCGTCTGGCCGCCTTGCGACCACCCGTACATGACGTAGCGCCTGGACGCATTGGCCTCCGGGAAGTTCTGGACCGCGCGCAGCACGTCCAGCGAGGCGCGGGCATTGGGCTGGCCGGCCATGTAGTACGCAGGGCCGGGCAGGCCCTGGCCGGGGTAGTCGCTCATGGCGACCACGTAGCCCCTGGCCAGCAGGTCCTGGATGCCCGGCACGCGGCTGATGCCGTCCACCACCAGGCTGCGGCGCGAAGGCGCGCAGGCGTCCGCGACGCCGGTGGTCTCGTGGTTCCACAGCACCACGTCGCGCGTCTGGCCGTTTCGGGTGGCGGGCACGTAGATTTCTCCCGACACGTACTTCTTCACGCCGGGCTGGATCTCCGAGACGTAGATGACGTTCCAGGCCTTGGCGCCATCGGGTGCGTCGGTGCGCGGCTGGGCCCAGTAGATGTCGCCCGGCTGCGCGTCCGCCGGCGGCGGACGGTAGATGTCCCAGAAGCCCGTGGTCGACGGGCCCGCGGTGTAGGCCGGCGGCTTGGCGGCATTGGCGTTCCATCCCGAGAATCCCGATCCGGCGGATGTTCCCTCGCCGCCGCAGCCGGCGAGCGCGATGACGGCGCCGGCGATGCTGGCGGCAAGTTGCAGGAAGCCGGCCCTGCGGCCGGTGGTGGAGCTTTGTTTTTCACGCATGCTGGGTCTCCTCTGTGTTGCTTATGGATTTGCACTAACCAGGCCGCCACGTACCAATGGCAAGGCGGCTGTCTGGTCGGCAAATTAATTATGAAAGGTAACCATATGGACGCAGGAGTGAAAGCACTGATGGACTGCGGCTTTTAGTTATGACTAGCAACTAATTGCGGGCGTGCGTCGCGACGCCGGGAGCGCCCGGCCCAGGCAAAAAAAACCGGCCGCACCGCCGAGGCGGGGGCCGGCAAAAAGCAGGGCCGAGGGGCCTTGCGAAACTTGTAGTTCTGCCTACTTGGGCTGCAGCAGCTTCTGCAGGTTGGCCATGTTTTCCTGCAGGCGGTCCTGCACCACCTTCCAGCTGTTGTTTCGCGTCTGGGCTTCCAGCTCGGCCAGTTCGCGGAAGTTGTCCATGGCCTGCTGCACGCCGCGCTTGGCAGCATCGGCGTTGCGGTTCGGGGCGTCCTTGCTGGTGGCGTTCTTCAATGCTTCCTGCCACTGGGCGAGCGTCTCGCGCAGGATCTCGCTGCGGCGGGCCGCGAGCGTCTTCATGCCTTCATAAGCCTGGCGGTTGGCCTCGGCCAGCGCCTCCATGTCCTTGCGCTGCCATTCGACCAATGCGTCGATGTCCACGCCGGGCAGCTTGAACTTCTGCGCGAGCTTGGTCAGGTCTTCGAACGAGGGCAGTTCTCCCAGCGGGTTGGCGTTGGTGTTGGTTGCGGTGGCGCCGGTGGTGGTCTTCTTGCCGGATGTGGCCATGGTGGTTTCCTTTCTGGGTTTCGGTAGAGGGATTGCAAGTCTTCAAGCGGGAACCAGCCCCGTTGCATTGGCGCGCACCGGGCGAATGGCGGCCAGCAGGATCAGTCCCGAGCCCAGCCACAGCGCGATCACCAGGTACATGCCCGAAGTGGGCGTGCCTGTCTGCGCATTCAGAAACGCGACGATCGACGGCATGACGGCGGGCCCCAGGTTGCCCAGGCTGCTGATGAGCGCAATGCCGCCCGCGGCTGTCTTCTTGGGGATGTAGTCGCTCAGCGCCGCGAACAAGATGGGCGTGGCCGACGACTGGCCCACGGTCAGCACCGCCAGGCCCGCCACCGAGGCCACCAGGTTGCCCTGGGTCATGATGACGATGAATGCGCCCAGCGCAGCCAGCGCGCAGCAGAACATGAAGTGCTTGCGCCGCTCCAGGTGCCGGTCGGAGCTGCGCCCGATCAGCACCATGCCGACGAGCGCAAACACCGGCCCCACGGCGGCCAGCAGGCCGACGGTGAACACGTCCTTCACGCCCCAGCTCTTGATCAGCGTGGGCGACCAGAACACCAGCACGTAGGTGGCGCCCAGCATCAGGAAGTACACCAGCGACATGGTGTAGACCTTGGGGTCGCGCAGCAGCGCCCACAGCGAGCCGTGCGAGGCGCTTTGCACCGCGTGCGCGTCGTTGTCCAGGTGCGAGCGCAGTGCCTCCTTCTCGGCGCGGCTGAGCCAGTGCGCGTCCTCGGGCCGGTCCTTCAGGTAGAAGAAGGCGACGATGCCCAGCACGCTGGCCGGCAGTCCCTGCACCACGAACAGCCACTGCCAGCCGTGGTGGCCCGCGAGGCCGTCCATGTACTTGAGGATGGCGCCGCACAGCGGCCCGGCCAGCAGGTAGGCGATGGTGGCGCCGGTCATGAACACGGCAATCACCTTGGCCCGCCGCGCGCCCGGATACCAGTAGGTCAGGTAGAGGATGATGCCGGGGAAGAAGCCGGCCTCCAGCGCGCCCAGCAGGAAGCGCAGGATGTAGAACATGCCGGTGGTCTCCACGAACATCATGCAGGAGGCCACGATGCCCCAGCAGAACATGATGCGCAGCAGCGTCTTGCGCGCGCCGATCTTCTCCAGCAGCAGGTTGCTGGGCACCTCGAACAGGAAGTAGCCGATGAAGAAGACGCCCGCGCCGAAGGCATAGGCCGCATCGCTGAAGGGCAGCGTCTGCTTCATCTGCAGCTGCGCGAAGCCGATGTTGACGCGGTCGAGGAAGGCGATCACGTAGCACACGATCAGCAGCGGCAGCAGGTGCCAGCTGATCCGCGAGAAAAGGGCCTCGTCGTCGGCGCTGTAGTGGGCCTGCGGCCCCGTCGGGGTGTGGTGGTGCATCGGCTTGTCTCCGTAATTCTTCGTACTTCTTGTGGGTGGGAAGGCGGGAAGGGCTTCAGGCCGCGCGGCCGCGGCTTGCGCGGGCCGCGGCCTGCGGCGCTGCGCTCCTGCGTGGCGCCGCCTTGCGTGCCGGCGGCTTTGGCGCAGCGGGCTTTGCAACGGCCTTGCTCGCGGCCGTCTTGCGTGGGGCCGTCTTGCGTGGGGCCGTTTGGGGCGGTGCCGCCTCGCGCGGGGCTGCGGCGCGGCGCGGCGCGCTTCGCCCGTTGCCGTTCACGGTGGCCGGGGGCGCGCCTTCTGCCACGGCCTGCGCGCGCGCTGTCTCCGCCGCCGCAGGCGGCTGCTCGACCGAGGGCAGGGCCTTGATCAATTCCAGCGCCGCGCGCAGGTGGCCGATCAGCTCGTACAACTCCTCC
>JAFECZ010000036.1 GCA_018241905.1 Pseudomonadota bacterium | reverse complement strand
GAAGGAGAAGACTGGGGCCAGCGGCCCGAAGGTTTCTTCGCGTGCCACCAGCATGTCGCGCGTGGCGCCGGCGACAACCGTGGGCTCGTAGAACCGGCCGCCCAGCGCATGGCGCTTTCCGCCGGTGAGCACCTTGGCACCCTTGGCCACGGCATCGGCCACATGCTCCTCGATCTTGGCCACGGCCTTGTCGTCGATGAGCGGGCCCTGGGTCACGCCGGGCTCCATGCCGTTGCCGACCTTGAGCGCCTCCACGCGCGCCACCAGCTTCTGCGTGAAGGCCTCGAGCACGCCCGACTGGACGTAGATGCGATTTGCGCACACGCAGGTCTGGCCGGTGTTGCGGTACTTGGAAACCATGGCGCCCTCGACGGCTGCATCGAGGTCCGCGTCGTCGAACACGATGAAGGGCGCGTTGCCGCCCAGCTCCAGCGAGAGCTTCTTGACCGTGTCGGCCGACTGCCGCATGAGCATGCGGCCGACCTCGGTCGACCCCGTGAAAGTGAGCTTGCGCACCACGGGGCTGGCCGTCATTTCGCCGCCGATCTGTGCGGCCGAGCCGGTGAGCACCGAGAGAAGCCCCTTGGGCAGGCCCGCGCGCTCGGCCAGCAGCGCAAAGGCCAATGCGGAATACGGCGTTTGCAGCGCGGGCTTGACCACCATGGAGCAACCCGCCGCCAGCGCAGGCCCCGCCTTGCGCGTGAGCATGGCGATGGGGAAGTTCCACGGCGTGATGGCGGCCGTGACGCCGATGGGCTGCTTGATGGCCAGGATGCGCCTGTCGGATGCCGGCGCCGGAATGGTGTCGCCATACACGCGCCGCGCCTCGTCGGCGAACCACTCGATGAAGGACGCGGCGTAGACCACCTCGCCCCGGGCCTCGGCCAGCGGCTTGCCCTGCTCGGTGGTCATGATGGCGGCCAGGTCTTCCTGGTGGGCCAGCATGAGTTCGTTGAGCTTGCGCAGGATGGCGGTGCGCTCCTTGGCCGGGCGCCGCGCCCACTCGCGTTGCGCTGCCTCGGCCGCGGCAATGGCGCGCTGCGTTTCGGCGGCGCCGCACATCGGCACCGTGCCGATCTGCTCGCCGGTGGCGGGGTTGCGCACGACGGCGGCGGTGCCGCTGTCCGCGTCCACCCATTCGCCGGCCACCAGAGCCTTCCGGCACAGCAGAGAGGGATCTTTCAGGGTCAAGGACATTGCCAGGCGCCTCGTTCAGCCTCGCATGGCCGACAGCAGGATCTCGATGCCCTCGTCGAGCACCGAGTCCTCGATGGTCAGCGGGAACAGGAAGCGCACCACGTTGCCGTAGATGCCGCAGGTCAGCAGCAGCAGGCCGGCGTCACGCGCACGAGCCTGCACCTGCCGGGTGAAATCGGCATCGGGCCGCCCCTTCGAGTCGGCGAACTCGACGGCCACCATGGCGCCCAGGCCCCGCACGTCGGCGATCTGCGGGATCTTGGCTTGCAGCAGGCACTGCTTGAGCCGCTGGCCGAGGCGCTCGGCGCGCGCAGGAAGCTGCTCGTCTTCCATGACGTCGAGCACCGCATGCGCCGCCGCGATGGCCAGCGGGTTGGCTGCATAGGTGCCGCCCAGTCCGCCGGGCATGGGCGCGTCCATGATCTCGGCGCGGCCCACCACGCCCGACAGCGGCAGGCCGCCGGCCAGGCTCTTGGCGATGGTCATGAGGTCGGGCACCACGTCGTAGTGGTCCATGGCGAACAGGCTGCCGGTGCGGCCGAAGCCGGTCTGGATTTCGTCGGCAATCATCACGATGCCGTGGCGGTCGCACACCTCGCGGATGGCGCGCATGAATTCCGGCGGCTGGACGTAGAAGCCGCCCTCGCCCTGCACCGGCTCCAGGATGACGGCCGCCACCTGCTCGGGGTCGATGTCGGCCTTGAAGACGCGTTCGAGCGCCGCGAGGGAATCTTCGACCGACTGGCCATGCAGCGCCACCGGTGCCGGCACGTGGAAGATGCTGCCCGGGAAAGGCCCGAACCCGGTCTTGTACGGCGCCACCTTGCCCGTGAGGGCCATGCCCATGTAGGTGCGGCCATGAAAGCCGCCGGTGAGCGCGATCACGCCGGGGCGGCGCGTGGCGTTGCGGGCGATCTTGATGGCGTTTTCCACCGCCTCGGCGCCGGTGGTGAAGAAGGCCGTCTTCTTGGCATGCACGCCGGGCGTCAGCGCGTTGATGCGCTCGGCCAGCGAGATGGCGCTTTCGTAGGGAACCACCTGGTAGGCGGTGTGGGTGAAGCGCTCGAGCTGCTCGCGCACGGCCTGCATGACGCGCGGATGCCGGTGCCCGGTGTTGAGTACCGCGATGCCCGAGCCGAAGTCGATGAAACGCCGGCCCTCGACGTC
This sequence comes from Pseudomonadota bacterium, assembly GCA_018241905.1. Classification (GTDB taxonomy): domain Bacteria; phylum Pseudomonadota; class Gammaproteobacteria; order Burkholderiales; family Burkholderiaceae_C; genus Variovorax. The sequence goes on along the minus strand of JAFECZ010000036.1, from coordinate 17,394 downwards.
CCACAGCTGCGCGTTTTCCGCGCGTTCGGCATAGAAGGGAAATCCGATGGCCACGCCGCGCGGCGTGGCGGCGATGCGGCGGCTTTCGAGCGACTGATTGGACCTGGTGGCAGAGGCTGCGGGAGAAGCTGCAAGGGCTGAAGTCATGGTGCGTGAGCGGCGCCTTGGCACCCGCTCGAAACTGGACATCGGCCCAGTCTATGGATAGATTGATCCCAGACAAAGATCCAATCAGTGCCGTATCAATGGAACCAATCTCGAAGACACACAGGGACACGGTTCTGCCAGATTTCGTTCAACGTCATTTCCAACGTGACGATGCCGAACACAACCACCGGCAGATCTACCGGATCCTGCGCGAGGGCATCCGGCAGTCGGCCTACCCGGCCGGCGCGCGGCTGCCGCCCAGCCGCGACATGGCCAGCGCGCTGGGCGTGGCGCGCAACACCATCGTGCAGGTCTACGAACAGCTGGCGCTCGAAGGCCTGGTGCATGCGGGCGTGGGTCGCGGCACCTATGTTTCCGCGCTCGCGCCGGCCTATTCGGGCAAGCGCAGCGAGGCGAGGCCCCGGCAAGGCGCGCCGCTGTCCGGCAGGGGCCGCGACATCGTCAAGGGCGCCAGGGCCAGCCCGCTGCAATGGGGCGCGTTCACGCCCGGCGTGCCGGAAGTGCGGATGTTTCCCGCCGCCATCTGGAGCCGGCTGCAGGCCCAGGCCTGGCGCGACGTCGACGCGACGCACCTGAGCTATGCCAGCGGCGCCGGCCACGCCGAGCTGCGCGAGGCCATTGCCGATCACCTGCGGCACACGCGCGGCGTGGCCTGCTCGCCCGAACAGGTGGTGATCACCAGCGGCACGCAGCAGGCGCTGCACCTGGTCTCGCACCTGCTCACCGACCACGGCGACACCGTGTGGCTCGAAGACCCGGGCTATTGGGGCGCGCGCAGCGTATTCCGCGCCGCCGGGCTCAACCTGCTGCCGGTGCCGCTCGATTCCGAAGGGCTGGCGCCCACCGCGTCGCAGCGCGCGGCGCCGCCGCGGGTGATGTTCCTGTCGCCGTCGCACCAGTACCCCACCGGCGTGCTGATGAGCCACGGGCGCCGGCGCCAGCTGCTGGACTATGCGGCGGCCAACCGGGTGTGGATCGTCGAGGACGACTACGACAGCGAGTTCCGCTTCGCGTCCCGCCCCCTGCCCGCGTTGCAGGGGCTGGACGAGCATGGCCGCGTGGTCTACCTGGGCACTTTCTCGAAGACGCTGTTTCCGTCGCTGCGCATTGCCTACCTGGTGCTGCCGCCCGAGCTGGTCGAGAGTTTTTCCAGCGCGCTGGGCGAGCTGTTCCGCGAAGGGCAGACGATGCAACAGGTGGTATTGGCGCAGTTCCTGCGGCAGGGCCACTACGCGCGGCACATCCGCAAGATGCGGCTGGTCTACGGCGCGCGCCGGGCCGTGCTCATCGAGGAGATCGCCCGCCGCTTCGGCGTGGCGCTGCCGGTCTTTGGCGGTGAAGCCGGGCTGCACCTGGTGCTGGGCCTGCCGGCCCATGTCGACGACGAGGAGGTCGCCCGGCAGGCGCTGGCCGCCGGCGTCATGACTCGGCCGCTGTCCTTGTACACCCTGAGAAAGCCTTCACCCTGGCGCGGGCTCGTGCTGGGCTACGGCGCGGTGGCCGAGCCCGAGATCCGCGCGAGCTTCGACAAGCTCGCGGGCGTGATCGAGCCGCACCTGGCGGCCTGATGCCTCCCGCGGACAGTGCGCGGGCCGCTTCAGCCGCCCAGGTACGCGTCCTGCACCTTCGGATTGCCCAGCAGCTCGCGCCCGCTGCCCTGCAGCACGATGCGGCCCGTCTCGATCACATAGGCGCGGTCGGCGATCTTGAGCGCCTGCCGCACGTTCTGCTCGACCAGGAAGATGGTGAGCCCCGACTGGTTGATGGTGCGCAGCGTGTGGAAGATCTCCTGCACGATGATCGGCGCCAGGCCCATCGAGGGCTCGTCCAGCAGCAGCACGCGCGGCCGGGCCATGAGCGCGCGGCCGATGGCCAGCATCTGCTGCTCGCCGCCCGAGAGGTTGCCCGCCAGGCCGCCGGCGCGCTCCTTCAGGCGCGGAAACAGCGCGAATACCTTTTCCAGGTCCTGCGCGCGCGCCGCCTTGCCGTCGCGCCGCGAATAGGCGCCCAGCTCCAGGTTTTCCAGCACCGTCAGCGTGGTGAGCGTGGCGCGCCCTTCGGCCACCTGCACCAGCCCGCCGGCAACGATCTTGTGCGGCGCCAGCGCGCTGATGTCCTGCTGCGCGAAACGCACCCGCCCCGCGGCCTTGGGCACCAGGCCGGACAGCGCCAGCAGGGTGGTCGACTTGCCGGCGCCGTTGGCGCCCACCAGCGTGGTGATCTCGCCTTCGCGCAGCTCGAAGTCGATGCCCTTGACCGCATCGACGTGGCCGAACGAGACCTTGAGCCCCTCGACCTGCAGCAATGGCGTCTTTTCGCTGCTGCCCGTCATTGGCTGGCCTCGTCTTCCTCGCGGCCCAGGTAGGCCTCGATCACCTGCGGGTCGTTGCGGATCTGCTCGGGCCCGCCGCGCGCGATGATGCGCCCGAAGTTGAGTACCGCGATGTGCTCGCACAGCCCCATCACGAAGCGCATGTCGTGCTCGATCATGAAGATGGTGTAGCCGCGCGCGCTGATGTTGCGGATCTCGTGCATCAGGTCCGTCTTCTCGCTGGCGTTCATGCCGGCCACCGGCTCGTCCAGCAGCAGCAGCTTGGGCTCGGTGGCCAGCGCCCGCGCCAGCTCGAGCTTGCGCTGCTCGCCGTACGACAGGTTGTCGGCGGCGTCGCTGGTCTTGTGGTCGAGCTTGACCCACGACAGCAGCTCGCGGGCGCGCTCGCGCGCGCGGCGCTCCTCGCTGCGAAACAGCCCGCTGCCCGCCAGCAGGCCCAGCGGCCCGTAGCGCATGTGGGCATGCATGCCCACCATCACGTTTTCCAGCAGCGACATCTCCTTGAAGATGCGGATGTTCTGGAAGGTGCGCGCAATGCCGCCACGCGTGATCTGGTGCGGCCGCAGCCCGGCGATGTCGCGGCCCTCGAAGCGGATGGTGCCGCCGGTGGTGGGCAGCAGGCCGGTCGTCAGGTTGAACACCGTGGTCTTGCCGGCGCCGTTGGGGCCGATCAAGCCGAACACGCCGCCGCGCGGAACCTCCAGGTTCACCTCCTGCAGCACCTTCAGGCCGCCGAAGTGGCGCGACACGCCGTCGATCTGCAGCAGCGGGGAGGAAGTCGTCGCCGTCATGCGCCCTCCCCTCGTGCCGGGCCCTTGCCCCGGCCGAACCATTGCCGCAGCCGCGCCGGGTCCCACAGGCCCTGCGGCAGGAACAGCACGATCGCCACCAGGATGATGCCGTTGGCCACCAGCCGGAAATCGCCGAAGGGCCGCAGCACTTCGGGCAGCACCGTGAGCAGCATGCCGCCCAGCACCGGCCCCGCCAGGCTGTTGATGCCGCCCAGGATGGTCATGGTCAGGATGTCGACGCCGCGGTCGAAGCCGAATTCGCCCGGGCCGATGAAGAAGGTCAGGTGCGCGTTCAGCGTGCCGGCCAGGCCCGCGATGGCCGCACCCAGCACGAAGGCCAGCATCTTGTGGCCGCCCACGTCGATGCCCATCAGCCCCGCCGCCGTCTCGTCTTCCTTGATGGCCTCGAAGGCGCGGCCCACCTTGGAGCGGCGCAGGCGCCACAGCACGAAGAGCACCAGCACCAGCGCCAGGCCCACGTGCCACCATTCGGTGAGCTGCGGAATGCCGTTCAGGCCCAGCGCTCCGCCGGTGAGCGATTCGGCGTTGAGCGCCACGATGCGCACCACTTCGCCAAAGGCCAGCGTCGCCATCGCCAGGTACACGCCCGACAGGCGCAGCACCGGCTTGCCGATGACGAAGGCGGCCAGCGCCGGCACCGCCATGCCGCCCGCAACCGCCACCGGAAAGGGCACGCCGTAGTTCATCGTGAGGATGGCCGAGGCATAGGCGCCGATGCCCATGAAGGCCGCGTTGGCCATGGCCAGCATGCCGCAGGCCAGCGTAAGCCAGATCGACAGCGCCAGCAGCGCGTTGATGCCCAGCGTGAGCACCAGGTTGCTGTAGACCAGCCAGAAGTTGTTGAGCGCTTCCATGCCTCAGACCTTGCGCTCTTGCAGCGTGCCGAACAGGCCCTTGGGCCGCGCCAGCAGCACCAGGAACAGCAGGCCGAAGGCCACCGCGTCGCGCATGTTCGAGCCGATGTAGGCCACCGACAGCACCTCGGCAAAGCCCAGGAACAACCCGCCCAGCATGGCGCCGCGGATGTCGCCCATGCCGCCCAGGATGATCACCGCGATGCCCTTGTGCAGCATGGGCTGGCCCATGAGCGGGAACACGGCGTTGGAATACAGGCCGATCAGCACGCCGGCCACGCCGCCCAGTGCTGCAGCCGCGAAGGAGGTCAGGTAGAACAGCCCCTCGACGTTCACGCCCACCAGGTAGGCCGCCTTGGGCGACTCCGCGATGGCGCGCAGCGCGCGGCCCAGCTGCGTGCGCTTGAGCGCCAGCATGAGCACGGCCATGAGCGCGAAGGACAGCAGGATGATGCCCAGCTCCAGTCCGGTGACGTGCACGCCGGCCAGCGTCATCGGCTCGCTGGACACGCTGCCCTCGGGAAAGCGCCTGTTCTGCGCGCCGAACATTCCCTGCACGCCGTTGTTGAGGATGATCGCCACGCCGATGGTGGCGATCATCGGCACCAGGTGCGGCGCGTTGCGCTTGCGCAGCGGCCGCAGCACCAGGAAGTCGATGACAAGGCCCAGCAGCCCGCAGAACACGAAGGCGAACAGCAGCCCGGCCGCCAGCGGCATGTGCAGCCGCGACATGAACTGCTCGGCCGCGTAGGCGCCCACCATGAAGACCGCGCCGTGCGAGAGATTGATGACGCCCAGCACCCCGAAGATCAGCGTGAAGCCCAGCGCGAACAGCGCATAGACGCAGCCCAGGGACAGGGCATTGACGAGTTGTTGATCCAGCACGACGCGCTTCCGGTGCCCTTGCTTACTTCTCGATCACGAACGCACTGCCCTTGGTCACGCTGACGATGGGCTTCTGCTGCGCGTCGTAGCCGGCCGGCTTGCCCGCCTTGTCGCTGACCTGGCGGAACTGGAAGGCGCCGGTGGCACCCGTCCACTTGACCGCGGGCAGCGCATCGCGCAGCGCGGCGCGGTCGGCCGCCAGCTTGCCCGAGAGCTTGGTGTTCTTCAGCGCCTGCGCGGCGATGTACATCGCGTCGTACGCCTGCGCGGCGAACTGGTCGGGCGCGGCCTTGTACTTGTCGGTGTAGGCCTTGATGAACTTGCTGTTCTCGGGCGTGTCGTTGGCGGCCGACCACGGGCTGCCGACGTACAGGTTGTCGGAAGCGCCCTTGGCCAGGTCGAACACCTTGACCGAGTTCATGCCGTTGCCGCCGATGAAGGGCACGTTCAGGCCCAGCTGGCGGGCCTGCACCATGATGGGCGCGCCCTCGGCCAGCAGGGCCGACAGCACCACCGCCTCGGCGCCGCTGGCCTTGATCTTGGTCAGCTGCGCCTTGAAGTCCACGTCGCCCTTGGCGAAGGTCTCGGTGGTCGCCGCCGCATTCTTCAGGTCTTCCAGCGCCTTCTTGAAGTTGTCATAGCCGCTCTTGGTGAACACGTCGTCGTTGCCGTAGAGCACGGCCACCTTCTTGAAGCCGGCCTTCTTCTCGGCGACCTTGATGGTCTCGGGCAGCACGTCCGCCTCGGTCACCGAGTTGCGGAAGACGAAGTCTCCGATGGTGGTGATGCCGTCGGCCGTGTTGGAAGTGCCGAAGGCCACGGTCTTGCCGGCCTGCGCGATCGGATCGGCCGCCTGCGCCGAGTTGGACAGCGTGGGGCCGAACACCATCAGCACCTTGTCCTGGAAGATCAGCTTCTTGAAGACGTTGATCGCTTCTTCCTTCTTGCCCTGCTCGTCGGCAACGACCAGCTCGATCTTGTTGCCGTTGATGCCGCCGGCCGCGTTGATCTCGGCCGCGGCCAGCTCGAAGCCGTTGCGGATGGCCACGCCGTACTGCGCCGCGCCGCCGGACAGTGCCTCGGCCACGCCGATCTTGATGTCGGCTGCCTGGGCGGCCGACAGCGCGCCTGCCGAGACAAGCGCCGCAACGAGCGCGCTCAGTGATTTCTTCATGGGAGTCTCCTGGGAAATGCAGCCGGGTGATCCGGCCAATCGGATGTGTCGATTCTCGCCGAGCAGGCAATGCCGCCCTCGGCCGGGGCCAAGATCATAAGGCGGCTCGCGTGTTCAGGTGCACGCGGGCAGCCCTGGTCGCGCGCACCGGGACGCGCAAGCGCGGGCCGCGCGCACTAGGACACGGCCCGCCGGCGTAACCGGCGCAACCGGCGCCAATCGGCGCCAATCGGCGCCTTTAGCGCAGTACGGTGCCGCGCGCCTCGCCCAGGCCGATGCGCGCCGCACCGCCCCGCTCGCACCAGCCGCGCAGGATGAGCGTGTCGCCGTCTTCCAGGAAGGTCCGCTTCTCGCCATTGGGCAGCTCGATGGCCTGCTTGCCGCCCAGCGTGAGTTCCATCAGCGAGCCTGCGGCATCCGGCGTGGGGCCGGACAAGGTGCCCGAGCCGAACAGGTCGCCCGGCTGCAGGTTGCAGCCGTTGACGGTGTGGTGCGCCACCAGTTGCGCGGCGGTCCAGTAGGCCGCCTCGGCCACGCGGCCCTTCGTCAGGCGATGCGGCGCGGCGCCGGCCTCGCGCATCTTCGCGGTGTGGATCAGCACTTCGAGCGTGATGTCGAGCTGGCCGCGTTCACGGTTGCCGGGCGAGTCCAGATAAGGCAGCGGCTGCGGCTCGCCGGCGTCACGCACGAAGGGCGCACGGAAGGGCGCCAGCGCCTCCATGGTCACGATCCAGGGCGACACGGTGGAGGCGAAGTTCTTCGACAGGAACGGGCCCAGCGGCTGGTATTCCCAGGCCTGGATGTCGCGCGCCGACCAGTCGTTGAACAGGCCCACGCCGAACAGGTGCGCTTCGGCCTCGGACATGGGCACGGGCTGGCCCATCGCGTTGCCGGCCCCCACGTAGAAGCCCAGCTCCAGTTCGTAGTCCAGGCGCTTGCAAGGGCCGAAGCTGGGTTCGGCGGCATCGGGCGCCTTGGTCTGGCCGTGCGGGCGCTTGAAGTCCTGGCCGCTCACCACGATGGAGCTGGCGCGGCCGTGGTAGCCGATGGGCACCCACTTGTAGTTGGGCATCAGCGGCTGGTCGGGACGGAACAGCTTGCCGATGGTGGTGGCGTGGTGGATGCCGGTGTAGAAGTCGGTGTAGTCGCCCACCTTGCAGGGCACCGTGTATTCGCACGCGGACTGCGGCACCAGCGCCTTGGACCATGCGTCCTGCTGGCTGCTGCCTTCGCGCAGGCCGTCGGACAGGCGCTTGCGCAGCGCCTGGCGCTGTGCCGGGGTCGCGGCCATCAGCGCATTCATGTCGTCCGTATCGACGATGCCGGCGGCGCGCAGGTCCAGCACCTGGTCGCCAATGGCCACGCCGATGCGCCAGCCGCCCTGGCTTCCGGTCGGGCGAAAGCGCCCGAAAGGCAGGTTCTGGATCGGGAAGTCGGTGCCGGCCTCGTTGGCGGCGGCAACCCAGCTCTTGAGCTTGGGGTCGTGGGTGGCGTCGATGTCGTACATGGCTTGACTCTTGTTCTTGCAGGTGTGGATCTCAGGCGTGAATTTCAGGCGTGAAATTCAGGCGCTCTTGAACTGGTCCTTCAGCCCCGCCCAGCAATCGGCATAGTCGGTGTCGAGCGACGGGCTGTTGAGAGCGGACGCGGTGGGAATGAAGCGGTAGCGGCTCTCGAACATGAAGGCCAGCGTGTTGTCCAGCTTCTGCGGCTTGAGGTCGGCGTGGCTGGCCTTGTCGAAGGCTTCCTCGTCCGGGCCGTGCGGCACCATCGCGTTGTGCAGGCTGGCGCCGCCGGGCTTGAAGCCACCCGGCTTGGCGTCGTACTCGCCGTACACCAGCCCCATGAACTCGCTCATCACGTTGCGGTGGTACCAGGGCGGACGGAAGGTGTCTTCCATGACCAGCCAGCGCGGCGGGAAGATGACGAAGTCGCAGTTGGCCGTACCGGGCGTGTCGCTGGGCGATGTGAGCACGGTGAAGATGGACGGATCGGGATGGTCGAAGCTGATCGAGCCGATGGTCATGAAGTTGGCCGTGTCGTACTTCACCGGCGAGAGGTTGCCGTGCCAGGCCACCACGTTGAAGGGCGAGTGGCTGGTGGGCGCGCTCCAGAAGCGGCCGCCGAACTTCTTCACCAGCTCGTAGGCCACCTTGCCGTCGTTCTCGCCATGCTCGTAGGCCGCCACCGGGGCCTGGAAGTCGCGCGCATTGGCCAGTCCGTTGGAGCCGATGGGGCCCAGCTCGGGCAGGCGGAATTGCGCACCGTAGTTCTCGCACAGGTAGCCGCGCGAAGGGCCGTCGGGCAGCGCCACCTTGAACACCACGCCGCGCGGCACCAGGGCGATCTCGCCGGGCTTGATCTCCAGCACGCCCATCTCGCTGGTGATGACCACGCGGCCTTGCTGCGGCACGAAGAGGATTTCGCCGTCGGCATTGACGAAGGCGCGCTTTTCCATGGACCGGCCGGCCATGTAGATGTGCGCGGCCACGCCCTGCTGCGCATCGGCATCGCCGTTGGCGCACACGGTGTGCACGCCATCCACGAAGTCGATGTCGGCCAGGTTGGACGGCATCGGCGAAGGGTGCCAGCGCATGGGCTCGGGCGGCACGGCGACGGCGCGGTCGCCGCCCGTGAGCCAGTGCGGCTGCGCATAGGGCTGGTAGCGGCCCGCCACCACCGAGGGCTGGCGGCGATACAGCCAGCTGCGGCGGTTCTCGTGGCGCGGCGCGGTGAAGGCCGAACCCGAGAGCAGCTCGGGATAGAGGTCAAAGGGTGCGCGCTGCGGGCTGTTGCGGCCCTGCGGCAGCGCGCCGGCCACGGCCTCGCTGGCGTACTCGTTGCCGAAGCCGCTCTGGTAGAGGCGCTCGGAGGTGTGTGACGAACTCATGCTTCTTGCTCCCGGAATGAAATGAAACGGTCAGGCCGCGCGCGCGGCGGCCAAGGCCTCGCGCAGAACCGGCAGCGACCCGATGTGGTTGGCCAGCAGGAGCACCAGGCGCGCGTTGAGTGCATGGCTTTGCTCGGTGCTCAGGCCCTGGTGGGTTTCGATCAGCGCTTCGTAGAAGTCGTCGGGCGATTCCAGGTGCGCGTCGGTGATCAAGTGCGGTGTGCTCATGGGCGATTCCTTCATCAGGCGGCCGCGCGCACCGGCGCCGGCGCGCGGCCGTGTGCCCGGTCCAGCGCAGCGCGGATGCCGTCGGCATCGGCATGTCGCCAGCGGGCGCAGACATGCTGGTCGGGGCGAAGCAGGTAGACCGTGCCGGGCTTGGCGTCGTAGCGCGCGGCGGCCACGGCATGCGCCTGGTCCAGCGGGACGTGCAGCACGTTCACCTGGTCGCCCAGCGCAGCGGCCAGCTGCGCATCGGGCTGCTGCGCGCCGAACACCAGCAGGTTGAAGCGATGCGGCGCCAGCAGACGAAGCAGCCAGCCCGTGCGGCCATCGGCGCCCGGCACCGGCGCATCGGCGGCGCTGGCACCCGGCACCATGGCGCCGGCAAAGTCCTGCGCTGCGTCGGGCGTGCTCAATGGCGAATCCCGAAGCACCGTCGCAGTGGACAGCCGCCCGCTGTTGACCAGCGTGCGCGCAAAGGCGTTGTTCTTCGACAGCGCCAGCACCGCGTCGCGGTACAGGCGGCTGACCTCGCTCTTGGGCGTGATGAAGTCGGTGGCGCGCGTGGAGTGGCGGATGTTCTCGTCGGCCGCGTACTCGCGCTCGCTGCCGTAGCTGTCCAGCAAAGTGGGCGGCGCGTCGCCGCGCAGCACGGCCGCGAGCTTCCAGGCCAGGTTGTCGGCGTCCTGCACTCCCGAGTTGGCGCCGCGCGCGCCGAAGGGCGACACGCCGTGCGCGCTGTCGCCGGCAAACAGCACGCGCCCCTGGCGGAAGCGCTCCATGCGCTGGCAGGCAAAGGTGTAGACGCTGGCCCAGCCGATGTCGAACTTCGCATCGGGCTGGCCGATGCTGTCGAGCAGCGCCTGCACGCGCGGGCGGATGCGCTCGTGCTGGCGCTCGGCCACCGGGTCGGCGTCCCAGCCGAGCTGGAAGTCCACGCGCCACATGCCGTCGGCCTGCTTGTGCAGCAGCACGCTCTGGCCCGGATGGAAGGGCGGCGCAAACCAGAAGCGCCGCTCGGTGGGCAGCTGCACGTCCAGCGAGATGTCGGCAATCAGGAAGCGGTCGCGGAAGACGCGGCCCTTGCTCTCCTGGCCCAGCAGCGTGCGCAACTGCGAACGCGAGCCGTCGCAGGCAGCCACGTAGTCGGCGTCCAGCTCGTAGCTGCCTTCGGGCGTCTCGATGGTCAGGCGAACACCATCATCGCCTTGCGCCAGGCCCACCACCTTGTTGTGCCAGCGCAGCTCGATGCCCGGCACGCCGGCCGCGCGCTTCACCAGGTAGCCTTCCACGTAGTACTGCTGCAGGTTGATGAAGGCCGGGCGCTCGTGGCCCGATTCGGGCAGCAGGTCGAAGCGGTAGACCTCTTCTGCACCGAAATACACGCGCCCCACCTTCCACGACACGCCCTTGTCGACCATGCGGTCCGCGCAACCCAGGCGGTCGAAGATTTCCAGCGTGCGCTTGGCAAAGCAGATGGCGCGCGAGCCGGTCGACAAGGCATGGCCGCCTTCGAGCACAAGCACCGGCACATTCTTTTGCGCCAGGTCCAGCGCCAGCGCCAGGCCCACGGGGCCCGCGCCCACCACCACCACCGGGCGGCGCACGGGCCGGGTAGCGTCCTGGTCGGCGTGGCGCGCGTAGTCGAACGCCACCTGTTGATAGTCGAGCGGCCCTGCCGCGTCGGCGTCCGCGAAGTCCTGGAGGTTCATGGCTGAACGTCTTCTTCGTCGTCGTCGCCGCGGCGGATCAGGACTCCAGCGCCTTCCACATCTCGACGTCGCGCTCGGCCGTCCAGATGCGCGGGTCGGCGAACTTGGTGGTCTCGTCGTAGCAGCGCGTCACGTCGAAAGGCATGCAGTGGTCGAAGATCACCCAGTGGCCGTACTTGGGCTTGAGCGCCGCGTAGGTGTCCTTGTAGACCGCGTTCAGGTCCTTGCCGGCGGCCACGCCCTTTTGCACGCTGGCGTACATGTCGGCGATGAAGTCGCGCGTCTCGGTCAGGCCCTTGGCCACGTCTTCAGGGGTCGTCAGGGCCGCGCCGCGGCCGGGCACCAGCGCCTTCGGCTTGAGGGCCGCCAGGTTGTTCAGCGTCTGCGGCCAATCCTTGAAGTACGCGTCACCCGCGTAAGGCGTGGCGCCGAACTCGACGAGGTCACCCGACAGCAGGGCACCTTCGCCGGGCAGCCACACGATGGTGTCGCCCTTGGTGTGGCCGCGGCCAACTTGCAGCAGCTGCACTTCCAGCTTGCCCAGCCACAGGGTCATCTTGCCGGTGAAGGTCATGGTCGGCCAGGTCATGCCCGGGGGCACTGTCTCGACGTTGCTGAACAGGCGCGGGAAACGGCCGATCTCGCTGGCCTTGTCCTGCTCGCCGCGCTCCACGATCAGGTCGTAGGTGTCCTGGCTGGCGATGATCTGCTGGGGCTTGTAGGCGCTGGCGCCCAGCACGCGCACCGCGTGGTAGTGCGTGAGCACCACGTACTTGATGGGCTTGTCGGTCACCTCGCGGATGCGGCGGATCACGTCCGCCGCCATGGCCGGCGTGGCCTGCGTGTCGGCCACCAGCACGGCGTCGTCGCCGATGATGATGCCGGTGTTCGGGTCGCCCTCGGCGGTGTAGGCCCAGGCGTGCTCCGAGATTTGGCTGAAGGTGACCTTCTTTTCCTCGAGGTCGGCTTGGCTGGCGAAGGCTTTGGGCTGCTGGCTCATCGTGCGTCTCCTGTGTTTGTTTAAAGCGAATTCGTTTGCTTTTGACGAATGCGCGCAAGTTTAAGGGCTGCGATCAGATAATGTCTAATCCTTTTTGTATCAACGAATCCCCTAGGGGCAAGCGGCATGGCCACTGAGAGCAACCAGCGCGGCATCCAGAGCATCGAGGTGGGCGGCCAGTTGCTGAAGGCGCTGGTGCACCACGGCCGGCCCATGGCGCTGAAGGACCTGGCCCGCGAGGCCGACATGGCACCGGCCAAGGCCCACCCCTACATGGTCAGTTTCGGCCGACTGGGCCTGATCGAGCAAGACCGCAGCAATGGCCACTATCAGCTTGGGCCCTTGGCGCTGCAGTTGGGGCTGATCAGCCTGCAGCAGGCCAACCCGGTGCACGTGGCCACGCCCCTTGTCAACGAACTGGCGCAGGAGATCGGCCAGACGGTGGCCCTGGCCGTCTGGGGCGCGCGCGGCGCCACCATCGTGCGGGTGGCCGAGGCGCCGTCTCCGGTTCACGTGAACATGCGCCACGGCACGGTGTTCTCGCTGACCAGCACCGCGTCGGGCCGCGTCTTTGCCGCCTACCTGGCGCCCGAGGCGGTGAAGAAGATGCTGGAGGACGAGCGCCGCCGCGGCGGCACCGACCGCGCGCCGGGCATGCCGCCGGCCCCGGCCGTCATGCCGTGGAAGGATTTCGAGCCGGGCCTGGCCGAAGTGCGAGAGCGCGGCCTGGCGCGCTCCGAGGGCGAGGTCATTCCCGGCATCAACGCCATGTCCGCGCCGGTGTTCGACCACACCGGGTCGATCGTGCTGGCGCTGACGGTGATCGGTCCGGCGGGCGTGCTGGACACCGCATGGAACGGGCAGGTTGCCGGTGCGCTGCGCGCCTGCGCGCAGGAAGCCACGCAGCGCCTGGGCGGACGGGCGTGACTCGCACGAAGGTGGTGCCGGCGCTTTCCGGCAGCCTTCGCGCCGGGGATCCGCGCCAGGGCGCTCGTCAGCCGGCCTTGGCCTGCTCCAGCGCGTCGCGCGTCTGGGTGGCCACGCGCCGCGCGGCGGCCTCGAAATCGTCGCCCGACGAGGCGTAGCAGATGGCCCGCGAGGAGTTCACGATGATGGGCGCATCGGCCCGCCAGCCGGCCTTGACCGTGGCCGCGGCATCGCCGCCCTGCGCGCCGACGCCCGGGATGAGCAGCGGCACCGTGGGCGCCAGCGCGCGCACCCGCTCGATCTCGTTCGGGTAGGTGGCGCCCACCACCAGGCCGAGCTGGCCGTTGAGGTTCCACGGCCCCTGCGCCATGCGTGCCACGTGCTCGTACAGCAGGGGCTGGCCGTCGACGCTGGCCAGGCGCTGCGCCTGCAGGTCGTCGCCGCCCGGGTTGCTGGTGCGGCACAGGAGGAAGGCGCCCTTGCCCTGGTACTTGAGGTAGGGCGCGACCGAGTCGAAGCCCATGAAGGGCGAGAGCGTGACCGAGTCGGCGCCGTAGCGCTCGAAGGCCTCGACCGCGTACTGCTCGGCGGTGGAGCCGATGTCGCCTCGCTTGGCGTCGAGGATGGTGGGCACGTGCGGCGCGTTGCGGCGCATGTGCTCCATGAGCTTTTCCAGCTGGTCTTCGGCCCGGTAGGCGGCGAAGTAGGCGATCTGCGGCTTGAAGGCGATGGCCAGGTCGGCCGTGGCGTCGACGATCCGGGCGCAGAAGTCGTAGATGCGGCTGGCATCGCCTTGCAGGCTGCCTGGAAAGCGCTTGGGTTCGGGATCGAGGCCAACGCACAGCAGCGAGCGGTTTGCCTGGGCCGCCGTGTGCAGCTGGTCGAGGAAGGTCATGGGCGAGATTTTAGTTGGCGCCCGCGGTCGGCCCGGGCGGCTATTTGTCGGCAACCGCAGCCGCCTGGCACAAGTCGGCCCAGGCCTTGGCCTTGTCCGCGCCGCTGCGCAGCAGATAGGTGAGCGGATAGCTGGCCATGGCCGGAACGCCTGCCAGCGGGCCTTCGGGCAGCGGCTGCACTTCACCGCGCAGCTTGCCGATGGGGCCGGTGCGGCGCAGCAGCGCCTGCGCCGCCAGCGGGCCCAGTGCCAGCACGACGCGGGGGGCCAGCGGCGCGAATTGCGTGCCCAACTGCTCGTCGAACGGGCGCGGCATGTCGTCGCCGCCGGGCGCGCTGGCGGTACTGCCGCGGTGCACGCGCACCAGGTGCACTGGCTGCTCGCCGCCGTCCAGGCGCAGGGCACGCAGCATGTTGCCGAGCAGCTTTCCCTCATCGCCGGCCAGAGGCTCGGGATAGCTGCCCAGCATGTCGGGCGGCAGGTCGGCCACGATGAGCCAGCCTCCGGGGCCGGCCTGGCCGAAGAGAAGGCGCGGAGCATCCGCCAGCAGGCCTTCGCCGCCGGCTGCACGAGCGGCCGGCGCCGGCCGTTCGGCAACCGGAGCAGGTTGATGATCGATGGCAGGCACCGCGGCGCGAGCCGATGCAGCCTCGGCGGCCGGCCGGCTCGGTGCGGCCGGCGAAGCCATGTCGCGGGGCGTGGCCGGCGCTTCGGGCGCCTGGGCCTGGCGCGGGGCCCGTGCCAAATCAGGCGCCGACGGCTCGGCATGTGCGCCGGGCGCCTGCGGCTGCGGCTTGGGCTCCGGCCACCACAGGCGCACGCCCATCAGCTCGAGCATTTCTCGCCGGCGCGCGTCCAGTTGCAGCACGGCGCGCTGGTCGCTGTTGTCTGTTTCGTCGGCCACCGGCAGCTCGCTCACTTCAGGCCGCCCCAGGCGGTATCGCTCTCGTTCAGGCGCAGGCTCATGACGATGGCGTCTTCGCGCTTGTTGTCGAAAGCCGGGTAGTAGCCCTTGCGCACGCCCACGCGCCGAAAGCCCTTGCGCGCATACACGTCCATGGCGCGCTGGTTGCTGGCGCGCACTTCCAGCCACAGCCACTGCGCGCCTTCGGCCCGCGACCAGCCGCACAGCGCCTCGAGCATCAGCGGCGCCCAGCCCTGGCGCTGGTGTTCCGGCGCCACGGTGATGTTCAGCAGGTGCACCTCGTCCACGCCCTTCATGGCCACGAAGTAGCCCAGCAAGGTGTGGCCTGCCACCAGCATCTGGCAGTGGTAGCCCACCGCCAGCGAATCGATGAAGTTGCCGCGCGTCCAGGGGTGGGTGTAGGCGCGCTGCTCCACCGACACCACCGCATCGACCCAGTCGGCCGTGATGGGCTCGAGGCGGGCTTCGAAGGAATGCAGGACGGCGCTCATTTGCGTGGTAGCGATCTCAGGTGGCTTGTTGCTTGGCCGCGGCCCGTTCGGCCGTGGTCTGCGCCACTTTATCGCGAACGTAGAGCGGCCAGGCATCGGCCGGCGCCACGGTGCGACCGTCTGTCAGCAGGGCGGGTGCCAGGCGCAGCATTGCTGCCGCGGTGGGCAGGGCCGGATGCCGCGCACCGCCCGCGGGGAGGCGCTCGCCGTAGGCCTCGAAGGCATTGCCGGCCAGCGCAAAGCCGGGCGGCAGCACGAGTGCCTCAGGCGCGCTCAGTTGCGGCTCCACCATGGGCGCCGCCTGCGCGCTGAAATCGTAGGAGGCGCAGTAGACCTGCTCCATGCGCGCATCCAGCACCGCCAGCACTTGCTGCGCGCCGAAGCGGTGGCGCGCTTCTTCGGCCACGGCCAGCAGCGTGTCCACCGGCAGCAGCGGCACGCCCGCGCCGAAGCCCAGGCCCTGCGCCACCGAGCACGCAGTGCGCAGGCCGGTGAAGGAGCCGGGCCCGCGGCCGAAGGCGATGGCGTCCAGCTCGCGCAATGCCAGGCCGGCTTCGGCCAGCAACGACTGCACGAGCGGAATGAGGGTGGACGAGGCCTGCGCCCCGCCCGCGCTGGTGCGCTCGATGACCGCATCGCCGTGGCGCACCGCGACCGACAGGGTTTCGGTGCTGGTGTCGAATGCAAGAAGGCGTGCCATGCCGATCACGCCCCCGATGCGCCGCCGCGCGGGGCGGCCAGGGGCTGGGCCGCGGCTGCCGGCGCGCGCTGCACGCCGAACAGGATGCCCGCCGTCACCAGCAGCAGGCCGGCCATCAGGTTCCAGTACAGCGGCTCGCCCAGAAAGACCACCGCGCCCAGCGCCGACAGGCCCGGCACCAGCGCCGTGATCATGGTGGAGCGCACCGGCCCGAAGTACTGGATCATGCGTGTGAAGGCAATGCCCGAGATCACCACCGAGCCCACGCCCTGGAAGAGCATCTGGAAGGCGAACTCGCCCCACGGCGCGGTGCCGATGTTGGAACGCACCCAGCCCAGCAAGGCCAGCAGCCCATATGCCGGCACGTAGGTCATGACGGCGAACACGGTCAGCGCAATGGTGGCGCGCACTGCATCGAGCCGGTGCTTGCGCGCCAGCACGCTGTAGCAGGCCCAGGAGAAGGCGGCGCTCATGAAGAGCAGGTCGCCCTTCCACATCTCGCTGCCTTCATCGAAGGCATGCAGCAGGCTGCGCCCGCCCACCAGCAGGTCGCCGGCCACGATGAGCCCCAGGCCCACCGCGCGCAGCGGCGTGATGCGGTCGCGCAGCACCCAGGCGGCCAGCAGCGCCGTCCACAGCGGCAGGCTGCCGGGCATGAGCACCGAGGCATGCGCCGCCGGCGCAAAGAAGAAGCCTGCATACGCAAGCATGGCATAGCCCACGCCAGCCAGCGCGCCGATCACCGCGGTGATGCGCAGCGGCAGCGGCGACAACCCGAAGAGCGAGCCGGCGCCGCGCTCGCCCCGGCGCCGCGCTTGCGCCACCAGCCAGGCGCCCCAGGGCAGCAGCACCACGCCGGCGCCCAGGATGCGCGCAAACGTGATGTCGAAAGGCGTGAGCGAGCGGCCGGCCGAGGCGCGCGCGATGACGATGAAGGCCGTCCACACCACCACTGTGACGATGGCCGCGCCGATGCCCATCGCTTTGGGAGAAAAACGGGGGGCAAAAGCGGACGGCGCGGCGGGCGGGGACATCGCCCGATTATCGAGGCCCGGATAATTCGGGGCATGCCCACGGCCTTTCAGACCGCCGCGCGCCGCTTGGCCGCATCGATTTCCCTTTTTTCCCTCGTCTTTTCACTGGGCGCCGCTGCCGCCCCCGGCGACGGCATGCTGCCGCGCGAGGTCGAGTCCGCGCTCGCGCGGGCCAAGGTGCCGCGCGAGGCCGTCACGCTGCTGGTGGCCGACGCCGAGGGCCAGCGCCCGCCGCGCCTGGCCTGGCGCAGCCAGGAGCCGGTCAACCCGGCCTCGGTGATGAAGGTGGTCACCACCTATGCCGGCCTGGACCTGCTGGGCCCGGCCTACACCTGGAACACGCCGGTCTACATCGACGGACCGGTTCGCGGCG
>JAFECZ010000369.1 GCA_018241905.1 Pseudomonadota bacterium | reverse complement strand
GAACATCGCCTTTGCCGTCACGCAGCTGTATTCCAACGCGCAGACGGTGACCGACCTGCCGCCGGAAATGACCTTCTTCGGCAACACCATCGCCATCGGCGGCGCGGCCGTCAACTACGGGACGATCTTCATGATCGTGCTCTACGTGTTCATGTGGTGGGGCCTGCGCGACACGCAGCCCGGGCGCCACGTGTACGCGGTGGGCAACAACCCCGAGGCTACGCGCCTGACGGGTATCGCCACCGACAAGGTCCTGCTGGCGGTGTATGTCACGGCGGGGCTCTTCTACGGCATTGCCTCGCTCTTGTCGGTGGCGCGCACCGCGGTGGGCGACCCGAACGCGGGGCAGACCGAGAACCTGGACGCCATCACCGCCGTGGTGCTGGGCGGCACCAGCCTGTTCGGCGGGCGCGGCATCGTCCTGGGCACCTTGCTGGGCGCGGTCATCGTGGGCGTGTTCCGCAACGGACTCACGCTGATGGGCGTGTCTTCGGTGTACCAGGTGCTCATTACCGGCGTGCTGGTCATCCTGGCCGTGGCCACCGACCAGCTCTCGCGCAAAGGAGTCCGTTGAAATGAACACCCCCGCACATTCCCACGGACCGCTGGTGATGGAGGCCCGCGGCCTGGTCAAGCGCTACGGCAGCGTCACTGCGCTGGACGGCGCCGACTTCGAGCTGCGCGCCGGCGAGATCATGGCCGTGATCGGCGACAACGGCGCGGGCAAGTCCTCGCTCATCAAGGCGCTGTCGGGCGCCACCATTCCCGACGAGGGCGAGATCAAGCTGGACGGCAAGGCCATCCACTTCAAGTCGCCCATGGACGCGCGGCGCGAGGGCATCGAGACGGTGTATCAAGACCTGGCGGTGGCACCGGCCATGACTATTGCCGAGAACCTGTTCCTGGGCCGCGAGATCATCCGCCCTGGCTTCTTCTCGCGCCTGTTCCGCTGCATCGACAAGAAGAAGATGCTGGAAGAGAGCATTGCCCGCATGAACGACCTGAAGGTGGGCATCCGCTCCATGACGCAGGCGGTGGAAACGCTCTCGGGCGGCCAGCGCCAGTGCGTGGCGGTGGCGCGCAGCGCGGCCTTTGCGCGGCACGTGGTCATTCTCGACGAGCCCACGGCGGCGCTGGGCGTGAAGGAAGGCAACATGGTGCTGGAGCTGATCCGGCGCGTGCGCGACCGCGGGCTGCCGGTCATTCTCATCAGCCACAATATGCCGCATGTCTTCGAGATTGCCGACCGCATCCATATCGCCCGCCTCGGCAAGCGCGCCTGCATCGTCAACCCCAGGAACATCAGCATGAGCGACACCGTCGCGGTGATGACCGGTGCCATGCGCCCGGAAGAGCTGCCGCACCAAGCCTTCGCTTGACGATGATGAGTGCCGCCAGAGAGGGCGCCGAGATGGAGGATGCAGTCTTCGCCAGCCACGCGCACGACGGCGGCCAGCGCCTTCGCCCGCGCGGCTCCAACCAGGTGGGCATGCGCCAGTTCAACGAGCGGGTGGTGCTGCAGGCCATCCGCCTGCACGGCCCGCTGCCCAAGGCCGAGATCGCGCGCCTGACCAACCTCACGGCGCAGACGGTGCAGATCATCATCGCGCGGCTGGAGGCCGAGGGGCTGGTGCTCAAGCATGCGCCGCTGCGCGGGCGCATCGGCCAGCCTTCGGTGCCGATGGCGCTCAACCCCGACGGCGCCTTTTCCATCGGCATCAAGATCGGCCGGCGCAGCCTCGATGTGCTGCTGCTGGACTTTGCCGCGCAGGTGCGCGAGCGCCTCACGCTCGACTACGACTTTCCCGACCCCGACACGCTGTTCGACGAGATCCGCGCGCGGCTCAAGCTGCTGCGCAAGTCGCTCGGGCCCAAGCGCGCGCAGCTGCTGCGCGGCGTGGGCATTGCCGCGCCGCTGTCGCTGGGCGGGTGGCAGTCGCTGCTGGGCGTGGCGCCCGAGCATGCGGCGCGCTGGAGCGCAATCGACATCGAGGCGCAGGTGCAGGAAATGACGCAGTTGCCCGTGGCCCTGTGCAAGGACACGGCGGCGGCCTGCGTGGCCGAGCTGGTGGCCGGGCGAGGGCGCAGCGTGCGCAGCTTTCTGTACGTGTTCGTGGACACCTTCATCGGCGGCGGCCTGGTCATCGACAGCCACTTGCGCAGCGGTGCCACCGGCAATGCGGGCGCCATCGGTTCCATGTCGATGGGCGCGGCGCTTCAGGGCGAACCGCCGCGGCAACTGCTGAGCGTGGCATCGCTTTTCACGCTGGAGAAGATGTACGCGCAAGCGGGCCTGGACACCGGCGCGGTGGCCGACGCACGCGCCATGCAGGCGCCTTGGCTGCCGGTGACGCAAGCCTGGCTGGCCCTGGCCGCGCCGGGCATCGCGCTGGCCGCGCACAACGCGGCGGCGCTGCTGGACCTGGAGAGCGTGATCATCGACGGATCGTTCGGGCGCGAGCTGCTGGCCGCCACGCTCGCGCAGGTGGACGCGGCGCTGGGGCGCTACGACTGGGAGGGCCTCACCCGCCCGAGCCTGATGGCTGGTGCCATCGGGGCCGATGCGCGGGCCGTGGGCGGGGCCTTGCTGCCCCTGTACGGCAGCTTCTCGCCCGACCGCGACCTGTTCCTCAAGGACGACGCCTGAGCTACTGGCGCTGGCCCAGCGCCTGTGACAGCCTGGTCGACTCGGCCTTGAGCAGCTGCGCGAAGGTGGCCACGCGCGCCTCGTCCACGCGCACCCCGGGGCCGAACACGGCCAGCGACCCGATGACCTGCCCGTCGCCGAGGAACACCGGAACCGCGACCGCCACCGCCCCCTTGATGAGTTCGTCGCGGCTCACCTCGAAGCCATCGACGCGCACCTTCTCCAGTCGCTTGCGCAGCGCCTGCAGCTTGGCCGGCGTGGCGTCTTCCTTCTCCACATAGGCTTCCGGCGCCGGCAGGTGCGCCAGGATGACGCGGCCGCTCGCACCGCGGGCCACGTTCTCGCGGTGACCCACGCCCCGCTTGAAGCTCAAGGGCTGCGCGCTGGGCAGTTCCGCCACGCACAGGCGGTCGTTTCCCTCGTGCACCAGCAATGCAACCGTTTCGCCGGTTTCTTCCCACAGGCGCCGCAGCATCGGTGCGGCCACCGCCGCGATGTCCAGCCCGGCGCCCCATACATGCGCCAGCTGCGCCACCGAGGCGCCCAGCGCAAAGCGCTGCGGATCGCCCGAGGAAACGATGAAGCCCTTGTTCTCCAGCGTACGCAGCAGGCGGTACAGCGTGGGTCGGCTCAGGTCCACGCGCTTGAGCAGTTCGCCGGCCGTGAGCTCGCGGTCCCCCGGGGTGAAGGCCATGAGGATGTCCAGCGCGCGCTCCACGGCGCGGACTCCGTCGCCCGACTTTTCTTCTTCGCTCACGAATTACCTCGATCTATCGGTTTGCCCATTGTGATCATAACAAACATGTCCATCAGACGGACAATCATCTCAATTTATTGACTTGGCTTCATCAAGTCCGTACCATGGATACATGTCCGTCTTATGGACATAGATCAATGAACTTGGAGATGCCGCGATGAACAAGGAGATGTCGGAAACGTTGACCCGGGTCGGACCCGGAACCCGCATGGGCGAGCTGCTCAGGCGCTACTGGGTGCCGGCGCTGGCCTCCAGCGAGATTGCCGAAGCCGACGGGCCGCAGGTGCGGGTGCAGCTCATGGGCGAGAAGCTGCTGGCCTTCCGAAACACGGACGGCAAGGCCTGCCTGATCAGCGAGTTCTGCTCGCACCGGGGCGTGTCGCTCTACTTCGGCCGCAATGAAGAGAACGGCATCCGCTGTGCTTACCACGGCGTGAAGTTCGACGGCAACGGCAAGTGCGTGGACATTCCCTCGTCGCCGCAGTCGTGCTCGCGCATGCACATCAAGGCCTACCCCTGCATCGAGCGCGGCGGCATCGTCTGGACCTACATGGGCCCCGAAGACAAGCAGCCCGCGCCGCCCGAGGTGGAGTGGTGCACGCTGCCGGCCGAGCGCGTGTTCGTCTCCAAGCGCCTGCAGTACACCAACTGGCTGCAGGCCATGGAAGGCGGCATCGACACCGCGCACGTTTCCTACGTGCACCGCTACGAAGTCGACGGCGATCCCATGCACCAGGGCGTCAAGGCGCTGGACTACATCAAGGCCGACGGCAACGTGGTGTTCGAGATCGAGAAGACGCCTTTCGGCCTGAGCCTGTTCGGCCGGCGCAACGGCGAACCCGACTCGTACTACTGGCGCGTCACGCAGTGGCTGTTTCCGTGGTTCACGCTCATCGCCCCCTTCGGCGACCACGCCCTGGGCGGCCACGTGTGGGTGCCCATCGACGACGAGAACTGCTGGGCCTGGAGCATCAACTGGCGCCCCGACCGCGCGCTGGAAGCCGAGGAACTGGCCGCCATGCAGGCCGGCCAGGGCATCCACGTGGCCTACGAGGCGCCCGGCAGCTTCGTGCCCCAGGCCAACCGCGGCAACGACTACATGATCGACCGCGTGGCGCAGCGCGAGAACCGTTCGTACAGCGGCGTGTTCGGCTTCTCGGCGCAGGACTATTCGCTGCAGGAAAGCATGGGCCCCATCCAGGACCACGAGGCCGAGAACCTCCTTCCCACCGACAAGGCCATCGTCATGGCGCGGCGCATGCTCAGCGAAGCCGCGGTAGGAATGAAGGACGGCGCCGAGCCGCCCGCGCTCGATTCGAGCCAGCAGCGCGTGCGGCCGGCCGGCGTGCTGCTGCCGCGCGACCAGGACCCGCTCGAATGGGCGAGCAAGGAACTGGCCGACAGCACCAGCAAGCCCGTTTTCAGCCTCTGAGCCGCAAGCGTGCTATTCAGGAGACAAGCAATGAGATTCACCACGATGCTGATCGGCGCGGCGCTGGCCGTGCTGTCTGCCGGCGTGCAGGCCGACCAGGCCGGCAAGGACTGGCGCCCGAACAGGCCGGTGCGCATCATCGTTCCCATTGTCGGCAGCACCAACGACGTGCTCGCCCGGCTCATGGCCCCCAAGCTGCAGGCTGCCTTCGGCCAGCCCTTCGTGGTCGAGAACAAGGGCGGCGCGGGCGGCAACATCGGCGCTGCCGAGGTGGCCCGCGCGGCGCCCGACGGCCTGACGCTGCTGGTGGGCTACAACGGGCCGCTGGCCATCAACGCCACGCTGTTCGACTCGCTGCCCTACGACCCGCGCAAGTCCTTTGCGCCCATCACGCTGGCGGTGAAGTCGCCGCAATACCTGGTCGCCAATCCGTCGGCGGGCTTCACCAGCGTGCAGGACTTGATCGCCAAGGCGAAGGCCGAGCCGCACAAGTATTCCTACGGCTCGGTGTCGCTGGGCAGCGCCTCGCACCTGACCATGGAGATGTTCAAGGAAGCGGCGGGCTTCCAGATGGCGCACGTGCCCTATCGCGGCGCCGGCCCGGCGCTGACCGACCTGCTCGGGGGCCAGGTGCAGGCGGGCTTCTTCGT
>JAFECZ010000368.1 GCA_018241905.1 Pseudomonadota bacterium | reverse complement strand
CTCGCCCTCCGGATAGCCGGCGCGGCGGATTCTCCCCCGCCGTCGCCGCACTCAATCCAGCGAAATGCTCGCCTTCTTCGCCAGCGCCGCATAGCGCGCCGCCTCGCTGCGGAAGAATGCGGCCGCCTGCTCGGGCGTCGTGGGCTTGATCACGTTGCCCTGCTTGTTCATCGCGTCCATCACCTCCGGATCGGCAAAGGCCCGGACGAAAGCGTCATGCACGCGCCTGGTCTCGGCGGCCGGCAGCTTGGCCGGGCCGACCACGGCGAACCAGCCTTCGACGTCGTAGTTGGGCAGGCCCTGCTCCGCAATGGTGGGAATCTCCGGCGCCGCCGGCGAGCGCGTGGCGCCGCACAGGCCGATGGCCTTCACCAGGCCGCTCCTGATGTGCGCCTGGATGGCCGGCAGCGCCACCACGCCGAATTGCACCTGCCCGCTCATGAGGTCGGTGACCATGGGACCGGTGCCCTTGTACGGAACATGCTGCGCCTGCACGCCGGCCTGGTCCAGGAACAGCATGCCGGCCAGGTGGATGATGGTGCCGTTGCCCGACGAAGCCAGGTTGTAGCCGTCGGGCTTGGACTTGAGCAGCGCGATGAGCTCCTTCACGTTGTTCGCCGGCAGCGACTTGGTGGCCACCAGCACCAGCGGCGTGGCGCCGATCACGCTGATGGGGGTGAAGTCCGCCACCGCGTCGAAGGGCATCTTCTTGTACACGGCCGGGTTGATCACGTGGTTGTTGGAGACGAGGCCCAGCGTGCTGCCGTCCGGCGCGGCCTTGGCCACGGCTGCGGCGCCGGTGATGCCGCCCGCACCCGGCAGGTTCTCGATCACCACCGGCTGGCCCAGCGCCTTGCCCAGGGCCGGCGCCGCCGCACGGGCGATGGTGTCCACGCCCGAGCCGGCGCTGATGGGCAGCACCATGCGCACCGGCCTGTCGATCTGCGCAAAGGCCGGCAGCGCACTGCCGGCCAGCGAGGCCGTGCCCAGCGCGAGCAGCCTGCGGCGGTTGAGGGTGAAGGCCATGTGTTGGCTCATGTGTCGTGTCTCCGTGTCGTTGGTCTGTCTGATTCGTCGCGTCGGCGCTCTCGCTACGCGGCCTGCAGGTGGTGCGGCGGGCGCAGGCCCGCGAGGATTTCCTCGGTGTGCTCGCCCACCTTGGGCAGCGGCATGCGCACGCCGGGGCGCCGGCCGCCCATCAATAGGGGCAGCAGCACCACGCTCGTACTGCCGCCATCGTCCGTCGTCATGGGCGCCAGCCCACCGCTTTGCGTGAGGTGCGGGTCGTCCACCAGTTGCTCCGGCCGCGTGATCGGCGCATAGGGAATGCCGGCGGCCTCCAGCTTCGGGGTCAGCTCTTCGCTGCGGTGCGATGCCAGGATGGCCCCGAGTTCGGCCAGCAGTTGCGGACGCACCGCCACGCGGGCAGCGTTGTCGACATATTCGGCGCGCTCCAGCAGATCCGTTCGCTCCAGCACGCGGCACAAGGTCGCAAACTGCTTGTCGCTCACGGCGCCGATGAACAGCTGCTGCCCCTGCGCCAGCGTGAACACGTCGTACACGCTCCAGGCCGAGACACGCGCGGGCATGGGCGGCGGCGGCTCGCCGGTCATCATGTACTGCTGCATGTGCTGCGAACTGAGGAAAACGCAGTTCTCGAACAGCGCGCTCTGCACTTCCTGCCCGCGCCCGGTGCGCTCGCGTTCGCGCAGCGCGGCCAGCACGCCGATCGCGCCGAACATGCCGCCCATGATGTCGTTCACCGACGTGCCGGCGCGCAGCGGCCGGCCCACCGGCCCGGTCATGTACGACAGGCCGCCCATCATCTGCACCACCTCGTCCAGCGCCAGCCGCTTTTCATAAGGGCCGGGCAGGAAGCCCTTGTGGCTGACGTAGATCAATCGAGGGAAGCGCTGCGACAGCGTGTCGTAGTCCAGGCCCAGTTCGCGCATGAGTCCGGGACGGAAGTTCTCCAGCACCACGTCGCACTGGCCTGCCAGCTCGGCGGCCGTCACGCGCCCCTGCTCGCTGGTGATGTCCAGCACGATGCTCTTCTTGTTGCGGTTGAAGCTGCGGAAGAAGCCGATGCCCAGCCCCGGCAGCTTGCGCGTCTTGTCGCCGCCCGGCGGCTCCACCTTGATGACTTCGGCGCCCAGGTCGGCCAGGATCATTCCGCAGGTCGGCCCCATCACCATGTGGGTGAATTCGAGCACGCGCACGCCGGCAAGCGGCAGGTTGGATTCGTTGTTGCTTTGCATGAGGAGGAGAAATTCGGATGGGGTTCAGGCGCAAGCGAGGGTCTTGGGCAGGCCGGCGCGCCACAGCGTGCCGTGCAGGGTCTCGCCTTCCAGCCACTGCGCCACCTTGGCGCGCAGCGCCAGCAGGCGCGCAATGTCCAGTCCGGTGCCCACGCCCATGGTGGCCAGCATGAAGGCCAGGTCTTCGGTGGATGCGTTGCCGCTCGCGCCGGGCGCATGCGGGCAGCCGCCGATGCCGGCCAGCGCGGCGTCGAAGCGGGCCACGCCGGTTTCCAGCGCCGCGTACACGTTGGCCAGCGCCAGGCCGCGCGTGTCGTGGAAGTGGCCGCACCACAAGCGCTCGCCGGCAATGCGGCGCGCCTTCTCGAACAGCTCGCGCACCTCGCCCGGGCCGCCGTAGCCCACCGTGTCGGCGATGCTCACGCGGTCGGCGCCGGCATCGAGCAGCGCCTGCATGCAGCGCAGCACCTCGGCCTGCTCCACGCGACCCTGCAGCGTGCAGCCGAAGGCCGTGCCGATGCCGCCCTCGATGAGCATCTTCGAGCCTGCGGCGTCGCGTGCCGCGCGCATCTTCGCCACCTCGGCCACCACTTCGTCCGGCGTCTTGCGCAGGTTGGCCAGGCTGTGCGCATGGCTGGCCGACAGCGGCACCAGCATCAGGTGGGCGCCGGAATCGATGGCGCGCTCGGCGCCCTTGAGGTTGGGCACCAGCACCGAGACGAACAGCCCCGGCAGCGTCCTGGCAAATGCCACCAGCTCGGCGGTGTCGGCCAGTTGGGGCAGCAGGCGGGCCGGCACGAAGGAGCCCACCTCGATCTCGCGCTGGCCCGCCTCGTAGGCGGCGCGGATCCAGTCGATCTTTCGCTGGGTGGGCAGCACGGTCTGGATGCTCTGCAGGCCGTCTCGCAGGCCTACTTCTCGAATCACGGCATGCTGGGGCAACTGGGGCAAGGTCATGGAAAAAGCGGTCCGTCAGGTCTTGTGTCGGCATGAACTTTAGGATGTCCCTTCAGGAACCTGAAGCGATAAGATTTCGGCCCAGCATTTCCAATCCGGAAAGTCTCAATCCATGCGCGACCTGGACCTGACCACTCTTCGCCTCTTCGTCGCCGCCTGCGAGCACCGCAACCTGGCCCGCGCCGGCGAGCAGGAACACATCGGCGCCTCGGCCATCAGCAAGCGCTTCGCGCAGTTGGAAGAACAGGTGCACGCCCCGCTGTTCGAGCGGCACCGGCGCGGCGTGGTGCCCACGGCCGCCGGCGAGATCCTGCTGGAGCACGCCCGGGCCATGCTGGCCGGCGCCGACCGGGTGGCACGCGACATGGCGGCCTACCGGCACGGCATCAAGGGGCAGGTGCGGGTGCTGGCCTCCTTGTCGTCCATCACGGAATCGCTGCCGGACGACATTGCATCCTTCCTGCAGGCGCCCGAGCATGCGCAGATCCGCGTGGACATCGAGGAAATGACCAGCTCGGTGCTGGTGCGCGCCATCCGCGAGGGCCTGGCGCCAGTGGGCGTGTGCTGGGACGCGGCCGACCTGGAAGGGCTCAAGGCCCTGCCCTACCGCCACGACCACCTGGCCGTGGTGGCGCACCCCGACCACCCGCTGGCCCGGCGAAAGCGCTGCAGCTTCGAGGAGACGCTGGAGCACGAGCATGTGGGGCTGCCCTCCTCCACGGCAGTGCACACCATGTTCGCCCGGGCGGCGGCCATCGTCGGGCAGCCGCTGCACTACCGGGCGGTGGTCTCCACCTTCGACGCTGCGCTGCGCTGCGTGCGCGCCGGCCTGGGCATTGCCGTGGTGCCGCGGGAGATCGCCCAGCCCTTTGTCTCCGGCAATGCACTGCGCGTGATTCCACTCACCGATCCCTGGGCAAGGCGCCGCTTCGCGATCTGCTTTCGCGACGAGGCGCACCTTTCGCCGGCCGCCCGGCTGCTCGTCAAGCACCTGTCGAGCGTTCAGGCGGCGGCTTGATCCCCAGAGATGGGGATCCACCGGCGTGCACGGCCTGCGCCTTCGCCCTAGACTCCACGCCACGTCGCGCCCACACGAGCAAGCCCCATGACAGAGTTTCGATCTCACCGATCGCCCGTCCGCACACCTCGGCGCGCGGACGCAAGGGCGCGCGACGTTCCGGACCATCGCCTTCTCGAGTCGGGCCTGCGCCTGCTCGAGGCGCGCAGCGAGGACGAGCTCTGCCAGCTCCTGCTGGACGAAGCGGCGCAGCTGACCGGGGCGCAGCGCGTGCTGCTGGTCCTCGAGTCGGCGCAGGCGCTGCGTTGCGCCGCCAGCACGGTGCTGCCGCGCGGCGAGACGCCAGAGCAACTGCTGCAGGCCATTCGCCCGTGGCTCGACCAGGCAGGCGGCAGCCGCACGCCCAGCCTGCGGCACGGGCCCGAAGGCGCAGCCGCGTCGGCGCAGCGCTCCTGCATGGTCGCGCCGCTGGTTGCCCACGATGAACTGCTGGGTTACCTCTATGCCGACGTCGAGGGCCACCTGGGCCGCTTCGACGCCTGCCACCGCGACGCCCTGGCCGTGCTGGCCCGGCACGGCGCCGCGGGGCTGACCACCACGCGCATCGCCGCGCAGAATGCCCAGCTCGCGGGCGAAGCGCAGGCAGCCATGAAGCAGCTGGAAGAGCGCGGCATCGAGCTGACCGAATCGCTCGAATATCAAACCGCCGTGAGCGACGTGCTGCGCGCCATCAGCGAGTCGCAGACCAGCGTCACGCCGGTGTTCGAGGCCATCCTCGACTGCACCATGTGGCTGTTCGAAGGGCCCGCCTCGGCCATCTTCCTGTATGACGGCACCCAGGTTCAGCTGGCGGCCACGCGCAACTGGTCGCCCGAGGCCCTGGAGGCCGCGCGCACCGTGTGGCCGGCCCCGCCGGATGCGCGCCAGATCAACGGGCGCGCCATCCTCACGCGCCAGACCCAGAGCTCCGACGACGCCTGGGCCGACGCGAACTACGACCGGCGCCTGGCCAACTCCGGGGACCGCCGCCGCGTGATCGGCGCGCCCATGCTGAAAGACGGCGAGCCCATCGGCGCCATCACCACCGCCTGGCCCCACCCGGGCAAGACACCGCAGCGGCAGATCGACCTGCTCAAGGTGTTCGCCGACCAGGCGGTGATGGCCATCGAGAACGTGCGGCTGGTCAACGAGAACAAGGCGGCGCGTGCGGCGGCCGAGGCCACCAACGAGGCCAAGAGCGCCTTCCTGGCCACCATGAGCCACGAGATCCGCACGCC
>JAFECZ010000367.1 GCA_018241905.1 Pseudomonadota bacterium | reverse complement strand
CCGCGTCCACCCCTGCCGCTGCCACTGACACCCCACGCCCTCTCGGGCGCCGCACTGCACGCCGTCCAGCAACTCCAGAGCGAGGGCGAAGCGCGCAACAGCGTGACGAGCTACCGCTGCGCCCTGCGCTACTGGGCCGGCTGGTTTGCGCTGCGCTACGGCGCCCCGATCGCCCTCCCGGTGCCCGTCGCGGCCGTGATGCAGTTCATCGTGGACCATGCCGAGCGCACGGTGCAGGGGCGCCTCGTGCACGAGTTGCCCAGCGACATCGACGACGCGCTCGTGCGCGCGGGCATCAAGGGCAAGCGAGGGCCCCTGGCCCTCACCACCATCGTGCATCGCGTGGCCGTCCTGAGCCACGCGCACCGCGCCCGCGGTCACAGCCAGGCCAATCCCTGCACCGATCCCCGGGTGCGCCAATTGCTGGCCAGCCTGCGCCGAGCCTACGCCCGGCGCGGCGCCCTGCCTCACAAGAAAGACGCGCTGACCCGCGCGCCCCTAATGGCGGCGTTGGCCACCTGCGACGCGTCCCTGCGCGGCACGCGCGACCGCGCCCTCCTTCTGTTCGCGTGGTCCACCGGCGGGCGCCGGCGCAGCGAGGTCGCCGCGGCCGACATGGCCTTCCTCACGCCCACCCCCGGCGGCGAATACAGCTACTGCCTGGCGCACTCGAAAACGAACCAGGCCGGCCAGG
Organism: Pseudomonadota bacterium; assembly: GCA_018241905.1. GTDB lineage: Bacteria > Pseudomonadota > Gammaproteobacteria > Burkholderiales > Burkholderiaceae_C > Variovorax. Next base: position 4,820 of record JAFECZ010000367.1, on the reverse strand, counting down.
AGCGGCCAGAAAACCACAAGCCCCTGGTCGGTGAGGCAGCGAGCGCCATGCGCGACTGGCTCGCCGCCTCCGGCATTGCGTCGGGACGGATCTTCCGCTGCATCGGGCCCAGAGGTTGCCTGGGCGAGAGCTTGTCAGCGGACGCGGTGGGCGACATCGTGCACAAGCACTGCGCCCTCGCGGGCTTGAGCGGCGACTTCACCGCGCACTCCCTGCGCAGTGGCTTCGTGACACAGGCGCGCGATATGCCGTTGGCCGACGTCATGGCGCTCACGGGCCATCGCAGCGCCCAGAGCGTGTTGGGCTACACGCGCTGCGGCGCCAAGGCCGCACAGGCCGTGGCGCGCAGCGTGCTCAGTGGTTCCGTGTCCGGCGGCATGCGCTAGCCGCTGCCCCCCGGAGGACGAGAAATTTGGAATGACTTCAACGACTTGGGTGCGTTCGGGCGCTTGCGACGACGGAGGAGCCAATTGCAGTGAATTGCAGTGAAGGACTGCAATTAAAGCTCCGCGCTATAAAACACTTCAATTCGGCTGGGGCGGGTCCGCGCTCGCCAGCAGACGTCCTGGGCAACCTTGGAAAGCGCGAAGTGCCACCCCCCTCGTACGCGCCCTCCCCGATCCTCGGGGGCAAAGCGCCCCCTGCCCGATGGCATGCGCGCCGCCTAGTCCGGTGCATCGAGTCGCTTCCAGCTGAGCGTCACGCCGTCCTTGAACCAACGCCCATCGGCCCCGCTGGCCAGGAACGCGGCTTGGCGCGCGCGCTTGAATTTCCACAACCGCCGCGCGCTCGCGCTACCTGCGAACGTACGGGCCGCCCTGGCGCGCTGGCGAAGCTGGTTGCGCTTGCGGACCTTCATGGTCTTTCACCGCTCAGGCGTGACATGCGCGCTGGCCCCGCCGGCGCCCACACCAAGGGCGCGTGGGCACCACCCAGCGCGGTTTCTCAGCGCGAAGCGACCCACCACTGGGAATAGAGGGCATCCGATTCGTCCTCGATCTGCAAGGTCGAATCGTCGGAAGCGAGCAACCGAAGGGCGGTCGGGAGGAAGGCCGGATCCCTGTCCGGTGCCCCGCGCAATGCAATGCAGGTTCCCAATCGGGTGTACACCATCGGACGATCCGGATCCATCTTGTGGATCGGGCCACTCTTTTGCAGCCGCCCCGGCGCGGCCGCCGGAAATTGGAGAACAACAAAACGCTCGCCTCCAACCCGGAAGATGCGCCAGTGCTCCGTTTCGATGACAGCGCCAGTACCGATAGGCTTGACAGGATTGCTCACTGCGTCACTCGCTCCTCAATTGAGTCCAGGCAGTGTAGCAATGGCCCTTCTTTTCCATCATTGGCTCGATCCCTTGGGGCCGCGCCCGATTGCGCGGCACCTGCGAATTCTCTAAGAACTTCTCGCAGCCGCGGGAGCGCCTGGCGTTGCCGCGCCCCTCACGCTGAGCGAGCTGGGTTGGAGGCGTCGTCCTAGACCGCCTCGGCAGCTGCGGCGCGGGCCATCGCGCGCGCCTCCAGCACGCGCGCGGTGTCCTCGCAGCGGTCAATCAGCGCCCATTCCTCGGGCTCTGCACCAAAAACATGCTGCGCAATGCGCAGGATGTGGGCGCGGGCCGCACCGTCCTGGACAAGGAGTCTGACGAAATCCTCGGTGCGCGACGAGCTCGCGTAGAGTTCGGCAACAAGCCCCACGGGCATCGTTGCGAGCGCCACTTCGCCGAAGTAATCGACAGGATCCGTCGGCTGCAGCGCACCCCGACCAGAGTTGAGCAACAGCCAGTCCGTGCACAGCTCCCAGCCGGGAGAATTCGCAGGCACAAGGATGCTCGCGCCAAGGGGGGACAACACCTGGGCCCAGCCCCGGGGTGGCGTGACGTTGGGCTTGTCCAGCCAGCGCAACTGCACCTCGCCCGTCATGCCCGAATCTCCAGGACAAGGCACAGCAGCCCCAGCGCCGTGGGGACGAGCATCAACATCCACATCGCGATGTCCATCACGGCATGCTGCTCGCGCTGCGGGCGGATGTCCAGCGCGCCGAATGGCTGTCTGATCGACTGGGCCCTGCCCCGTACCGGCGATCTCAAAGAGTCGCTACAAAGCCCATGGCAGCCGTAGCAAGCATCCACGGCGCGTATGCGCCTTTCTTCGCCTGCATAGGGGCCTCATTTGTAGCGTGGCCTTGTCGCAGACCGGTGCAGCTCGACGATCCACATTGAAGTCGTGAAGCCCGGGTAGCCCTGCTCCGCAACGTGGGAACCTCCGGCAGGCTGCCCACCCGCTTAGTGGAGGACACGGCTAGATCGGCTGCAAGCGCGGCTGTGGCACGATTTCGGGCTGCAACAACAATATGGGGGCGAGGCTAGTGATCTCAATCGAAGACATCTACAACCAGGACATCAACTTCCTGTTCGGGTCAGGGGCCTCCTTCGGCCTGCTTCCGACCCTCCAACTGCAATTGCAGACCGGCTTCGAAGACCGCCGCTACACCCTCGAAGAGCTGGCAACCAAGCTTGAGCGCGAGAAGGACCGGCGCCTGATCCCGCTGTTCATGCATTACTACGCCAATTGCATCCGGCCGGCGGAAGAGCTCCGACTCGACGCTGTGACCACCGAGCCGGGCGCCACGGTCATCAAGAATTACCGCACCTTCCTGCTCACGGCGCTGGAGATGGTGAAACGACGCAAGGCGCTGGATAGGCGCTGCAACGTGTTCACAACCAACTACGACGGTTGCTTCCCCCTCGTGGCCGACGCCCTCATCAAGGAAGGCCACGTCGACTTCGTGCTGAACGACGGCGGCAGAGGGTTCACGCGCCGCATCGTGCAGGCCCGGAACTTCGGTTCCTACTTGTGCCACGGCGGCGTCTTCGGGCGCTACCAGAGCAGCATCCCGCAGATCAACCTGATCCACCTGCATGGCTCCGTCTACTGGAGCAAGCTGGAGGCGGCGATCCGGGTCGACTACGACCTGAAGGAGAGGGAGGGTTTGCTTGATGCCGACGCTCGGGCGCTGCTGCAGCCGTTCTCGGCTGCTCTGAGCAACCCGGCGGCCACGCTCGACGGCGTGCCCGACCCCGGCTTTACCGACGACGTGCTGAATGCGTTCTGGGCCAAATACGAGTTGATGCCCATCGTGAATCCAACCAAGTGGAAGTTCCACGAAACGGTCTACGAGGAGCACTACTACCAGATGCTCCGCCTGCTCAGCTATGAGCTGGAGAAGCCCAACGCTGTCCTGATCACCTTCGGTTTCTCGTTCGCCGACGAGCACATCCTCAACCTCGTCATGCGTTCGTTGTCGAACCCGCGGCTGCAAGTATTCGTGTGCTGCTTCAACAGCTTGGAGCGTACGTCGATGGAGCAGAAGTTCAAGGGCCATCGTAGCGTCAAGTGCCTGATGCTCGACGATGGAGTGATGAACTTTACCGCCTTCAATGAGAAGGTCCTGGGGTGGCCGGACGCAGCAGACGCGTCGGACGTCGCAACTACGGCACCCGTTGCGGCCCCCGCAGCGGGCGGCGCCGGAGTGCCGATATGAGCATCAGAGTCGGAGAGGTCATAGCCGTCCATGGCACCAAGGTAGTCCTGAGGGTCGATGAGCAGTCGAGCAAGGAGACGCTGTTCTTCGAGGGCGACAAGTACAAGGGGGTGTCTATCCGCGAATACCTGTCCATCCAACGAGGCTTCCGCGACATCATCTGCATGGTCGAGGGCGAGTTTCTTGACGAGAGCCGCACGGAGCTGCAGGACGGAAAGCAGACTTTCGTGCGAAAGGTCGAGGCTAGGCCGATCGGCTACTTCGACCGTGCCGGCTTTACACAGGGCATCAAGTACCTGCCCATGATCCAGGACGCGGCTTACCTGATGCCGGAAGAGAAGATCAGGTCTATCTTCGACCGCAAAGCGGATGGCGACTTTCGGATCGGGCGAATGCTCAAGGAAGAGATCGCTGTCGGGCTGCCGTGGCGGCGCCTGTTTAACAGTCACGTCGGCATCTTCGGCAACACCGGTAGCGGTAAATCCAACACTCTGGCCAAGCTGTACACGGTTCTCTTCGACAAGAAGTTGCCGCTGATCGAGGGAAAGAGCCGATTCGTCATCCTGGATTTCAACGGCGAGTACGGCGGCGAGCAGCTGGCACCCGCGGCCAGCAAGACTGTCTACCAGCTCTCTACCCTGACCGATCCCGATCCGAACGATCCAACGGTTAGATTCCCCCTGGCACCGCAGGAGTTCTGGGAGCTTGAGACCATGGCGCTGCTGTTCCAGGCAACGGCCAACACGCAGCGTCCATTCCTCAACCGGGTCATCTCAGGCAAGCAACGGTTCGGTGTGAACCTCGCGTCGCTGGCAGCCTATGCCAAGGCCAAGTTCCGGCAGTCGTTCTGTGCCGGAGAGGCCAAACCAGCAACGCTGGATCTGATGCGCACCGTGGCCAAGCGGATGGGCAACCAGGGCGTACTCAACATGTTGGGCGACGTCACCTGGTATCGCAATGGCCGTTTCAACTATCACGGCGCTTTCATCGACCCAGACGGCGCCCAGTACAACGCGCATATCGCGCACATCGTGGACACGCTGGATGCCGAGGGCCTCGATGAGTTCGACCAGCTCGTGCTACGGGTCAACCTGCAACTGATCTCTGACTTGAACGCGGGTTATGTGCAGTTCGAGCACATCCAGCCGCTCCTCAAGCGCGTAGAGTCGTCGTTGGCCAGCCTGCGCAAGGTGCTGACGATCTCGGACGTACCTCCCGTCGAGCGGCTGCTGACGGTCATCTCAATGCGACGCTGCAACAACGAGATCAAGAAGGTCCTC
>JAFECZ010000366.1 GCA_018241905.1 Pseudomonadota bacterium | reverse complement strand
GTTCGCCTTGGCCGAACTCGAGGCCCGATTGCAGGCGCTGGTACGGCGCGCCCGAGGCGTGGAGCATCCGCGCTTGGCTTGCGGTCCCCTGGTCTACGACGGGGCGCGCCGCCATTTCATGCTCGACGGCGAACCGCTTGCCCTGTCGCCAAGAGAAATTGCGACGCTGCGCGCGCTCATCCAGCGCAGCGGCGAGCCCTTGTCCAAGCAGCAGATCGTCGACCGCGTGTTCTCTGACGAAGAAGACGTTCACACCGAAGCGGTCGAGGTGGTCGTGTACCGCCTGCGCAAGCGTCTCGAGGGCAGCGGCGTTCGCATCGTGACGCTGCGAGGCCTTGGATACGTCCTGGAATCGGATTGAGAAGTTCGCTTCGCCACCAGTTTCTGGACTGGCTGCACCGCACCAGCCTGTGGCAGCGGATGGCGCTGTTCATGTTGCCGGCGCTATTGGCGGTCACTGGCATCGAACTCTGGATGACGCGGCATGACGCGCTCGAATCCGCGAATTCAGCGTACGACCGATCTCTGCTTGGCGCCCTCAAGTCCATCGATGCGAACATCTCGACGGCGTCCGGGGGACTGTCGGTGGAGCTGCCCTACACGATGTTCGAGTTCTTCGAACTCACGGCCAGTGGGCAAGTGTTCTTCAGAGTGGCCACATCCGATGGCTTGGTGGAACTTGGCAGCGCCGACCTGCCGGAGCCTCCATACGATCCACCCATGGGCGCGCCGGTGTTCTACGACGCCACGTACTTCAATGAAGACGTACGGCTCGTCGCCTATCGGCGCCTGCTCGAGCGCACGCCTGCCGGTGCAAACGGCAGGAGCGTCATGATTCAGGTGGGAGAAAGCACGCGCTCGCGCCAGGAATTCACCCGACGCTTCGTGCGCAGCGCGGCCATACGAGACGGCTTCGTACTGGTCCTCCTCTTGCTTGGCACCGGCGTGGTTCTTCATGTCGCGCTCAAGCCGGTGGCACGGCTGGCCCGTGACGTGGAGGCTCGCGCACCGGAGGACTTGACCCGTATTGACGAAAGCGGCCTGCCTGCGGAGGTTCGTCCATTGGTCGGGGCGGTCAACCACCACATGAGTCGGACGCAGGACCTGGTCACGTTGCAGCGCCAGTTCCTTGACGACGCGTCGCATCAACTGCGAACGCACTTGACCACCCTGCAGATGCAGGTGGACTACGCAACGCGCGAGTCGGACCCGATGAAGGTGCGCAGCACGCTTGAGGCCTTGGGCCAGGAAATCGCACGTGCGACGCGAAGCTCGCAGCAACTGCTTGCCTTGGGACGCAGTGACACCGTGGCCGTTGCGGCATCCTCGTTCGAGTTGGAGCCGCTCCTGCGCGAGGTGGCCGTGGACTTGCTTCCCCAAGCGCGCGCCAAGCGCATCGACATGGGCATCAGGACACCGGCCAAAGGCGCTGCGGCCATCGGCGACCGCGCCTTGCTTCGCGAGGCCCTGACCAACCTGGTCGCCAACGCCATTGCCTACACCGAGGCTGAAGGCACCATCACCGTGTTCGCCTCGAGCGACGCCATGGGATGGAGCTTGAACGTCGAGGACAACGGGCCGGGCCTGAGCGACACCGAGCGTGAAGTGCTGGGGCAACGCTTCCGCCGCGGCCAACATGCGAACAAGAACGGATTCGGCCTTGGGTTGGCGATCGTGCGTTCCATTGCGCAACGACATGGGGGCGAACTCCGCCTGGTGGTGCCGGAGTCCGGAGGAGGGCTCCTCGCCATCGTTTGGTGGCCAAGGCCAACATCGCGCCCTGGGGCGACGGTTGAAGCTTGACTTCGTTCAGCCGCGCGAGCGCACGACGGGCGAGCCTACTTCTTCCACAACCTCAGTCCCAGCTCGGGAGCGAGTTCCCGATACTCGGTCAACCTCTGCTCAACGTAGAGATTGAGAGGCGCACCGGTCATTGAAAGAGGATACAGACCGAACTTGCCCAAGAGGCCCGAATAGCCGGGTGCCGCCATCGCGTCACGGAATGCCTTGGCCCACGCGTCCGAGACCGAATCGGGCGTGTTGGCACTGATGTAGAGGCCTCGAACGGTTGGCCATACGATGTCGACGCCTTGCTCGCGCGCCGTTGGGACGCCTTGCAGCCCACCTCCAAGACGATTCTCTGACAGCACGGCGAGAATTCGCAGCGACACGCCCGAGTCCATTGCCTTCAGCGCCTCGGCGGCATCGCCCGCAAAGACATCGACGTGCCGACCCTGGAGCGCGTTCAAGGCATCGCCGCCACCCTCGAAAGAGACAAAGCGCATCGATCGATGCTCGCTCCCTGCGGCGCGAACGAGCAACGCTGCCTTCACCCAATCCTGGCTCCCGACGGAGCCGCCCGCCCCAAAAACCACGCGTGAAGGCGACTGCCGCAAGGCGGCGACCAGGTCTTCCAGCCGCTTGTAGGGGGAGTTCTTGTGAACCGCGATGACGCCGTAGTCCGTTCCGAGCACGGCGATCCACTTCACCACCGACGGCGGGTGCGGGCCGAATCGGCCCTGCGCCAGGTTGAGCAATGACCCACTCGAAAAGGCGACCAGAGTCCCGGGCCCCCCGAGTTCGCCCGTGGCGATCCGGTCGAATGCGACCGCGCCAATGCCGCCTGGCAAGTACCTTTGGGCCAAAGGGGGCCTGAGGGGACGAACCGCCTGAAGCGCGTCGCGGGCGAGTTCGCAAGTCAGTGCGAATCCTCCACCCGCCTTCGCGGGAATCACGCAGTCCGCGGCCTGAAGGGACGGGTCACTCAAATGAGCAACTTGCGCTGTACTTTGAAGGCACGAGAGCGCCAACAGCAATGACGCTGCGCGAATCACCCTACCGACCGTCATCGTGAGTTCCCCATATGGGTCACCGCCCCTCTTTGCCTCTGAAGATCATCCTCATCGACTTGCACTCGCAACAATTCTACGAGTGTGAAAGCGAGTCGCTGCCGAGGTCCTCATTGCCAGAGGCGGACTCGGCGGCGCCGGAAGAGCTTCAGCTCAGTCGTTGGTGCATTCAAGCTGACCAGAGCGCGGGTTGGGGCCTTGCTTGCCCGGGCCCGGGCCGGTCGCGGGAAGTCCGTACACTGCCTTGACGTTCGCATTGTCCGCCGTCCTGTAGCTGTCTTTGTTCAGCACCCACGCGTCAAAATAGTTCAATGGGTTCTGCGCCTCTACACCTTCGGTTGCCATGAATGCAGTGAGCTTCGGAACTTCGCTGGGAAGGTACGGGAAATGCAAGCCGTATTCCAACTTAAAGCCGACACTGACGCCGTCGACCGACGTCGCGCGAGTGCCAAGGTGGTGCGGCTGGAAGTACTTCATCTTGAAGGCCGGCATCAACACGCGGGCCTGATTCACGACACGCGATTCCGGGCCGCCCTGCCAAAGGTCGATGTTCTCGATGTTCGCCTCGCTGACGGCGTTCGCCAGGTTGGTGAACGGCGCACCGTACGTCTTTTCGCTGGCGGTGCCCTTGGCGACGACCCGGGGAATGAACAAGTCCTGACCGCCGGCCCCGCTATCCGAGGCGTAGATGCTGAGCAGCTTCTCCTTCTGGGGCGTTTGGACGGTAATCAGGAAGCCGAAAGTTTCGACGCCCTCGGAGCCGGTACCGATCTGGTCGCAGTCGAGACTGTGCAACCATCTGACCACGCGCACGGTGACGAAGTCGTTCATTTTGAGCGTCTCGCCGCCGTTGATGGTCACGCACTGGCCTTCCGGATTGCCGTATGCGACAACCGCCTTGCACACGTTCGCCGGAGCGTAGATGGGCTTGCCCGTCTGCTTCGCGTACTCGGGAATCTGAAGCGCGTGGTCGCCGTGCTCGTGGCCGACCAAGAAAAAGTCCACCGAACCGCGCAGTTTCAGTGCCTCAAGTGCCTTCGTGACAGCTGCTGGCGTCGGAGTACGTCCGGAGTTCACCACTTCACCGTCAAGAATGAAGCCCAAGTCGCCGGCTTGGTAGTGCCAGTTGCTGATGCCAAACCAAGTGGTCCGAACTTCTGCCGGTGCTTTTGCGAGCGGGTCGACTGGCGTTTCGGGCGGCGGGTTGGTCGCTACGGGCGGGGCGGTCGGGGCGGGTTCGTTGTCGCTACCGCCGCCGCATGCAGCAAGCCCCGCAACGAGCAGAGTTGCGACAGCTGTTGCGTTGCGGGCGAATGATGTGACCTTCATGGGTTCGTCTCCTGTTTGTGAAGCCTCAAATGAGAGTGGCCTATCCACTCGAGGCTTCAATCGTCGAAGAACGAAGCTGTCAAACTGCTGTCAAGAAGGATGGACCGTTACTCCGGGAATTCCCTTGAAGCGGCCAGGTCGGGCGAGGCGGCCACGAAAGTTGCCTCAGCTTGCGGCACTTCGCAACCGTCCGGTAGGGTAGTCGCCAGGGGAGGAAGTTGACGATGTTGTCCAACTCGTCCGAGCGGCGCAGCATCTGATCGATGGCCATGGGGGGCGCACCTAGTTGGATTTGCCGCCGGATTCTGCACGCTCAACTGATCGCCGATGCGCGGCGTGGATGCCGTTCACAAGCGAAGCCCTATCGGCCCCGACGGATTTCGTCGACGGAAGCTTTCCACCTTCCCACGCTTCGGCTCCGGATCGGTTGAAAACTACGCGCTGCGGCCGCAAAGACACGTTAGAGCGGGAGTGTGCCGCACAACATGGTCGGTACGCCCGTCCAGAACCTCGCCGGTGAGAGGTCGCTTCGTACCTACGTGCCTAAGGAAGCAGCACGAGTAGACGTTGCGGACGAAGTTGTAGGGGCTGGCTCCATCGTCCGGTCCCTCGACCTGGAATGGCGCTTCTGGCCGTTGGCTTGAAGCGACACGGTCCAGGTCGCGGTCAGGAGATCGCCGGCGAATCTCCAAGCGAATCTAAAGAAGCCAGCCCTCTGCCGTGCCGTTACTGATTGGCTCCCCGCTCGATTGTGTACTGCCGCATGGAGAGCACGTCTCCGTAGTGATCGTCGGACTGGGCGATCAGGACCGCCAGATCGCCTCCTTGCAAAGCACGAATCACCTCGATCAGCCTTTGCGCCAAGGCAGGCGCGACGCCTTCGAATGGTTCGTCCAGAAGCAGGAGGCGCGTTCCCACTGCCACGGCCCGGGCGAGCGCCACAAGCTTCTGTTGCCCACCGGAGAGAAGCAGCGCGCGACGCTCCTTCATTTGCTGGACCTCGGGCAACAGCTTCCAGACAATCGGTAGCCGGGACGTTCGATCCAGCTTCGGGTTGGCCCAGAGCGGTAGAAGGATGTTCTCTTCGACAGTGAGTTGCGGAATCAGCCCGCGGTCTTCCGGCATGTAGCCTACGCCTAGCGCCGCCCTGCCGTGCGCCTGCAGCTTCGTCAGGTCCTGCCCGCAAAGCAAAATCTCGCCATTGGTGACAGGCAAGTGGCCCATAACGGTCCGCATGAAACTGGTCTTGCCGGCACCATTGCGGCCCACCAGGCACACCATCTCCCCAGCGCTGACTTCCAGACTCAGGTCCCGCAGCGCGGGCATGGCTTCGATCTGC
>JAFECZ010000365.1 GCA_018241905.1 Pseudomonadota bacterium | reverse complement strand
AGCCCAGGATGTCGGCCTGGCTGCCCAGGTAGCGCGAGTGCGAGAACTCCAGCACGTAGCGCACCGGGCGGTCCAGGGCGTGCATGCCGGTGGGGGCGCGGTAGCGCGCATAGATGTTGGCGGTGCGTGCCGACGCCTCGCCCTGCACCGCCTCCGAGGTATTGCCGAAGGTGCGCAGGCGGATGTCGGTGTAGCGCAGCTCCACGTCCACCAGGTACTCCTCGCGCACATGCTCCCAGTCGAGCATGACGGCGCCGCCCAGCCCGTAGGCGTTCATGGTGCCGTCTTTCAGGAAGTCGAAATCGCGGCCAGTGACGCGGTTCAGCGCGAATTCGGCCACCTTCAGGTCGGTGGCCATCTTGCCCAGCGAAAAGTCGAAGATGGGGCGAAAGACCAGCTCGTCGGTAATCGGAAAGTCCCAGCCCACGCCGCCGGTGCCGGTGAGCGTGTTCCAGCGCGTGGGCACGCGGCGCGCGTCCGCACCGGCCGTGGCGATGAAGGTCGGGTCGTAGCGGCTGTAGGCAATGGCGCCTTCCAGGTAGATCGGAAAGCTCTTGCTCATGGTGTCGCCGCCGCCCAGCTGGGTCATGAAGACCGAGGGGTTCTCGGTCTGGGCGTTCTTGATCGACAGGTTGCTGGACGTGAGGTCGGGCACCACCGAGTACGCCATGAGGGCCAGGATGCCGTTGGCCCGGTCCTTCACGCGGTCCTCCAGCAGGTGAAAATCCTGCGCGGATGCGCCAGCGCTGAACGCGAGCAGTCCCGCGGCGAGGCCGAGCAGCACAGCCCAGCGGCGCCGCTGCTTCCCCGTATTGCTTATGGATTCCCGCATCTTGAACGTCGTTCCTTCCCCGTGGCTTGTTGTAGATTCTGGCGAGCGCGCCCCGGGCGATCCTAACGGCAAGCATGTCGCGGGCCAACACGACCCGGCGAGTGGCGCAAAACAAATGGGCTGCGGCATGGCGCAGCCCATTCACGACACAAAGGTGTCATGGTCTTCGGCGATGAAAGCGCGAACCCCGCAAGGCGACGCCGATCCGCCCGCGGGACCGAAGGGCCGGCCTGCTTCGGCTCAGCCCGCCAGTGTCGTCAGTGGGCGGCCGCGCCCCAGTGGGTGTAGTCCTTGTCGGTGGCCAGCACCCACAGCGCCAGCACCAGAACGGCAACGCCCACCACGATGACGTTCATCTTCGGGTCGCGCATGCCTTCGAAGCCCAGCACCCAGGGCGAGATCACCAGCCAGACGCCCAGCGCCACCTCGCTCCACTCTTCCCAGGCACGCGGCACGAAGGTCGCGCCCAGTGCGGCCGCCACCAGGGCGATGCCCACCAGCGTGGCGTTGGCCGTCGGCGTGGTGGACTGGGAAAAGCCCAGCACCCACGGCGAGGCCATCAGCCACAGGCCGAGCAGCCCGCTCAGCGGATCCTGCCAATGCTTGATTTGCTTCATGGTTCCATGCCTCCTGCCGCCACATGAAGGCATCGCCTCGCGGCGGCATTTCGTTGGATCGGGGCAGGGCCGGCATGGTTCCCAGGGGCCGCCCGGGGCCGCGCAGGGGCCGCCCGGGGGCCGGTGCCGCCGCCCCATGAGCCGCCCGCGGCCCCGGGGGCCAAACCTATAATCGAATGTTCAATCGAATCAAGCAGTTAGCCGGCAAGCCTGCCCGGCGCTTGGCGCCTTTACCCACACCATGAGCCAGCCCACGTTCACCGTCGCCGACATCCGCAAGACATTCCTCGATTTCTTTGCCTCCAAGGGGCACACGGTGGTGGCCTCCAGCCCGCTGGTGCCGGGCAACGATCCGACGCTGATGTTCACCAACTCGGGCATGGTGCAGTTCAAGGACGTGTTCCTGGGCACCGACAAGCGCTCGTACAACCGCGCGGCCTCGGTGCAGGCCTGCCTGCGCGCCGGCGGCAAGCACAACGACCTGGAAAACGTGGGCTACACCGCCCGCCACCACACCTTCTTCGAGATGCTGGGCAACTGGTCTTTCGGCGACTACTTCAAGCGCGAGTCGCTCAAGTGGGGCTGGGAACTGCTCACGCAGGTGTACAAGCTGCCGGCCGAGCGCCTGCTGGCCACCGTCTACATCGACGACGACGAGGCCTACGATATCTGGACCAAGGAAATCGGCCTGGCGCCCGAGCGCGTGATCCGCATCGGCGACAACAAGGGCGGCAAGTACAAGTCCGACAACTTCTGGATGATGGCCGACACCGGCCCCTGCGGCCCCTGCAGCGAGATCTTCTACGACCACGGCGCGCACATTCCCGGCGGCCCTCCGGGCAGCCCCGATGAAGACGGCGACCGCTTCATCGAGATCTGGAACCACGTGTTCATGCAGTTCGACATGCAGGAGGACGGCAGCGTGGTCAAGCTGCCCGCGCCGTGCGTGGACACCGGCATGGGCCTGGAGCGGCTGGCCGCCATCCTGCAGCACGTGCACAGCAACTACGAGATCGACATCTTCGATGCGCTCATCAAGGCTGCGGCGCGCGAGACCGGCACGCCGGACCTCACCAATGCCTCGCTCAAGGTGATTGCCGACCACGTGCGCGCCACCTCGTTCCTGGTGGCCGACGGCGTCATTCCCTCGAACGAAGGCCGCGGCTACGTGCAGCGCCGCATCATCCGCCGCGCCATCCGCCACGGCTACAAGCTGGGCCAGAAGAAGCCCTTCTTCCACAAGATCGTGCCCGACCTGGTCAAGCTGATGGGCGAGGCCTATCCGAAGCTGGTGGCCGACCAGAAGCGCATCACCGACACCCTCAAGGCCGAGGAAGAGCGCTTCTACGAGACGCTGGCCAACGGCATGGAAATCCTCGACTCCACGCTGGCCGGCGGCGCCAAGGTGCTGCCCGGCGAGGTGGCCTTCAAGCTGCACGACACCTACGGCTTCCCGCTCGATCTGACGCAGGACGTGTGCCGCGAGCGCGACGTGTCGGTGGACGTGGACGGCTTCAACGCCGCCATGGAAAAGCAGAAGGCCGCCGGCCGCGCCGCAGGCAAGTTCAAGATGGAGCGCGCGGTGGAATACGCCGGTGCCGGCAACGTCTTCACCGGCTACGAGCACCTGCAGGAAAACGCGAAGGTGCTGGCGTTGTACTTCGAAGGCGCGCCGGTCAACGAACTCAAGGAAGGCCAGCCCGGCATCGTCGTGCTCGACGCCACCCCCTTCTACGCCGAGAGCGGCGGCCAGGTGGGCGACCAGGGCGTCATCTCCGCCGAAGGCGTGCAGTTCGGCGTGGAAGACACGCAGAAGATCAAGGCCGACGTGTTCGGCCACCACGGCGTGCAGACGCAGGGCACGCTCAAGGTGGGCGACGCGGTGAAGGCCCAGGTGGACGGCGCGCGCCGCGCCGCCACCGTGCGCAACCACAGCGCCACCCACCTCATGCACAAGGCCCTGCGCGAAGTGCTGGGCAGCCATGTGCAGCAGAAGGGCTCGCTGGTGGATGCCGACAAGACCCGCTTCGACTTTGCCCACAACGCACCGGTCACGCGCGAGCAGATCCTGGAGATCGAGAAGCTGGTGAACGCCGAGATCCTGTCCAACGCGGCCACGCAGGCCCGCATCATGGACATGGAGGCCGCGCAGAAGACCGGCGCCATGATGCTGTTCGGCGAGAAGTACGGCGACACCGTGCGCGTGCTGGACATCGGCACCAGCCGCGAGCTGTGCGGCGGCACGCACGTTTCGCGCACCGGCGACATCGGCCTGTTCAAGATCGTGAGCGAAGGCGGCGTGGCCGCCGGCGTGCGCCGCATCGAGGCCGTCACCGGCGCCAACGCGCTGGGCTACCTGCAGGACCTGGAATCCACGGTGCACAGCGTGGCCGCCACGCTCAAGGCGCCGACGGCCGAAGTGGGCATCCGCCTGACGCAGGTGCTGGAGCAGGTGCGCGGCCTGGAGCGCGAGATCGGCGCCCTCAAGGGCAAGCTGGCTTCGTCGCAGGGCGACGAGCTGGTGCTGCAGGCGGTGGACGTGAACGGCATCAAGGTGCTGGCCGCCAAGCTGGACGGCGCCGACGCCAAGACGCTGCGCGAGACCATGGACAAGCTCAAGGACAAGCTCAAGACGGCCGCCATCGTGCTGGCCGCGGTCGACGGCGCCAAGGTGCAGCTGGCGGCAGGCGTCACGGCCGACGCCATGGGCAAGGTCAAGGCCGGCGAGCTGGTGAACTTCGTCGCCCAGCAGGTGGGCGGCAAGGGCGGCGGAAAGCCCGACATGGCCATGGCCGGCGGCACCGATGCCGCGGCCCTGCCGGCCGCACTCGAATCGGTGCGCGGCTGGGTGGCGCAGCGCGCCTGAGGCCCCAAGGCGGCGGCACGAACATGCCGCGGTCCACCCACGTCTTTTCCGGCGCGGCGTCCCAGGGCGGGCGCCGCGTGCCCGAGCTGCCGCGCCGCGTGCCCTACCGCACGCTGGGCGCTTCGGTCCTCGTCTTCTTGCTGATCGCCGGCTTCGTCGGCGGGCTCACCGTCTGGAACGACAGCGTGCCGGGCGAGCGCCGCATCGCGCTGGGCATGGAGCTGGAGGTCGGGCGCGGCGTCTACTACGAGCCGGCACCCAAGTGGAAGCTGGACACCGCGCGCAGCCGCACCGGCAGCACTTCGGCCATCTTCAACGGCGCCAACCGCTTCAGCATCCGCGTGCAGGAGTGGCGCGGCGGCCCTGAAGGCCCGCTGCTGCGCCAGCGCGCCCGGCTCGAGCGCGGCCAGCGCCTGGCGCTGGAGGACGAGCCCGAGCCTTTCGAGACACCCGGCGGCTTGCGCGGCATGACCTTCGGCTATTCGGGGCCGAGCATGGCGGGGCGCTATTGGCAGATCACCGATGTGGAGCGTCAGCTGGTGATCCAGGTCGACTTCCACAGCGTGCCCGAGGGCGCGGAGAACAGCCTGGACGAGGCCGAAGCCATGGTCGAATCGCTGCGGCTGGAGCCACGGCCATGAGCGCAGCCGTGCCGGCCCAGGCGCAGGACTGGCCCATCGGCCTGGACAGCTTCTACCAGCCCCGCCGCGCGGCCTTCTGGCTGCTGGTGTTCTTCCTGGCGGCGGGCGGGTTCTCGATCTTCAGGATGTTCTACACCGGCTACCGCGTGGTGCCGGTGACGGTGATCTCGGGGCTGCTGTTGTGGTCGCTCTACACCCTGCCTTTCTTCGCGCTCTTTCACATGCTCGACCTGGACGAGGAGCATCCGCCGCTGGGCTTTGCCATGGCTTTTGCCTGGGGCGGTCTGGGGGCGGCGCACCTGGCGCAGCCGGCCAATCGGGCGATCCTCGGCCTGTGCGCCAAGCTGGTGTCGCCCACCTTTGCGGCGGAATGGGGGCCGGCCGTGGCGGGGCCCGTCACCGAGGAGTTCCTCAAGCTGATCGGCGTGGTGCTGATCATGCAGATTGCGCGCAACCAGTTCCGCACGCCGCATTCGATCCTGATCCTGGGTGCGCTGTCGGGCCTGGCCTTCCAGGTGGTGGAGAACCTGAGCTACACGGTGAGCTCGGCCGTGTATTTCGTCA
>JAFECZ010000364.1 GCA_018241905.1 Pseudomonadota bacterium | reverse complement strand
GTGGACCTGCTCGGCGAACCCAAGCTGTTCTTCCCGCCTTACCAGCCGTCCTATCCGGTCACGCTGTCCACCGGCCAGTCCTTCTTCGAGCGCCTGCAGCGCGGCGACGTGCTGATCCACCAGCCCTTCGAGAGCTTCGACGGCGTGCTGGCCTTCTTGCGCGAGGCGGTGCAAGACCCTCAGGTGCTGGCCATCAAGCAGACCATCTACCGCACCGGCACCCATTCCGAGCTGATGGAGCTGCTGCGCGAAGCCGTGCGCCGCGGCAAGGAAGTGACGGTGGTGGTGGAGCTCAAGGCCCGCTTCGACGAAGAGGCCAACATCAACTGGGCCGAGATGCTCGAATCCATCGGCGCCCAGGTGCTCTACGGCGTGGTGGGCCTGAAGACGCACGCCAAGATGCTGCTGGTGACGCGCCGCGAAGGCAAGCGACTGGTGCGCTACGGCCATCTTTCCACCGGCAACTACAACCCCAGGACGGCGCGCCTGTACACCGACATCAGCCACCTGACGGCCGACCCGCTGCTCACGGCCGACATGGAGGCCGTGTTCGTGCACCTGGCCAGCCAGGTGAAGCTGCCCAAGCTCAACCGCATGTGGGTGGCGCCGTTTGACCTGCACCGCAACCTGGCCGCGCAGATCGACGCGCTGGGCGCCGCGGCAGCGCGCGGCGAGTCGACCCGCATCGTCGCCAAGATGAATGCGCTGACCGACGAGCAGCTCATCGCGGCGCTGATCCGCGCGGGGCAGAAGGGCGTGCGCATCGACCTCATCGTGCGCGGCGCCTGCACCCTGCCGGCCCAGGTGCGGGGGCACACCGACAACATCCGGGTGCGCTCGGTCATCGGGCGCTTCCTGGAGCATTCGCGCGTGTTCTATTTCCGCAGCGGCGAGGACGAGTCGCTGTACCTCTCGAGCGCCGACTGGATGAACCGCAACATGATGCGCCGAGTAGAAGTGGCCTGGCCGGTGACCGACCCGATCCTGCGCCAGCGGCTCATCGACGAATGCCTTGTCGCCTACCTGCACGACGGCCGCGATGCCTGGGAACTGGAGGCGGACGGCAGCTACCAGCGCGTGCTGCGCGACACGCATGCCGACAACGAAGGCCCGTCGCCCACCATCGAGGCCCACGGCGCCCAGACGGCCCTGATGGGACGCTACGCATCGCGCGGCCTGAGCCGCGTGGCATCCAGAGACTGAAAGACAAGAACGCCATGGACCTGATTTTCTGGCGGCATGCCGAAGCCGAGGACTGGACCGAAGGCTGCGACGACATGGCGCGTTCGCTCACCGCGCGCGGCGAGAAGCAGGCCAAGCGCATGGCCAACTGGCTGGACCGCCAGTTGCCCGAAGGCACCCGCATCATCTGCAGCCCGGCGCGCCGTTGCGAGCAGACGGTGCTGGCGCTGGGCCGCAAGTACAAGATGCGCCCCGAACTGGCGCCCGACACCACGCCCGACGCGCTGCTGTCGGTGGCCGGCTGGCCGCAGGGCAAGTCGGTGGTGCTGCTGGTGGGGCACCAGCCCTCGCTGGGCCAGTCGATTGCCCTGCTGCTGGGCATGCAGCAGGACAGCTGCGTGGTGCGCAAGGGCGCGGTGTGGTGGATCCGTACCCGCGAGCGCGATGGCGATACGCAGACCGTCGTGGTGACGGTCCAATCCCCTGAACTGATCTAGCAGCCCGAGAGCCGCACCCGCCAGCCCGCCTTCTGCCAGGCGAGGACTTCCTCGCGCAGCAGGTGGGCCGATTGCGGGAACAGTTCGGCCCAGCTGGACTTGCAGCTCACGCTGAATTCGCGCGGCGCCGGCGCGGCAACGCGCAGCGGCTGCGACTGCGGGTCGCGCCGCGCATGGCACAGCAGCACCGCCAGGCGCAGGGCCAGCAGTTGCGTGGCAAAGACAGGTTCGGCCATCGACGCCTCCACCTTGCGCAGCTTGCCGTGGTGGCCCAGCACCAGCTGGCTGAGGATGTGCATTTCCTCCACGTCGAAGCCCGGCGCATCTGCGTTGTCCAGGATGTAGGCGCCGTGCTTGTGGTATTCGCTGTGCGAGATCTGCGTGCCCACCTCGTGCAGTTGGGCCGCCCAGCCCAGCTTGCGCAGGGCGCGGCCTTCGCGGGTGGCGGTGTTGCCGCCGCGCGCGGCCGGCACCATCTGCACGAAGAGTTCCGACGCGCACTCGGCCACGCGAGTGGCCTGGGCAGCGTCGGCGTTGAAGCGGGCCGACAGCCGCACCACGGTGGCCGAACGCATGTCGGCCACGGTGTTGTCGCGCTGCAGCAACTCGTACAGCACGCCATGGCGCAGTGCGCCCTGGGCGATGCGCATTTCGTGGACGTCGAGCAGGTCGAACACGGCGCGCAGGACCGACAGGCCACCGCCGATGACCGGCTTGCGGTCTTCGCGCAGGCCTTCGAGCCGGATCTTGTCGGCGCTGCCGGCTTTCACCAGCCTTTCGACCAGCCAGTCCAGGCCTTCGCGGGTGACCAGTCCCGGGGGGCCGCCCGCCAGCTCCAGCATGTCGCCCACCGCACCGATGGTGCCGGAGGCGCCATAGGCCACGTCCCAGCTGTGGCGGGCATAGCGGGTGAGGGCGTCGTCCAGCACCGCCTTGGCCGCAACCTCGGCTGCGCGGAAGGCCTGGTTGGTGAATTGCCCGTCCGGGAAATGCTTCATCGACCAGGCCACGCTGCCCACCCGGTACGACTCCATGGTTTCGGCTTCCAGCGCGCGTCCCAGGATCATTTCGGTGGAGCGCCCGCCGATGTCGATCACCAGCCGTCGCTCGCGGTCGGATTCGTCCGTGTGGGGCAGCATGTGCGAGACGCCCTGGTAGATCAGGCGCGCCTCTTCATGGCCGGAGATCACATCGATGCCGAAACCCAGCACGGTACGGGCCCGCAGCAGGAATTCGTCGCGGTTGCGCGCCTCGCGCAATGTCTGGGTTGCGACGGCCCGAATCTGCGAACCCTTGAAACCGGACAAGCGCTCGCCGAAGCGCGCCAGCGCATCCCAGCCGCGCTGCATGGCTTCGGGGGTGAGGTTGCGGGCGCTGTCCAGGCCGTTGCCCTGGCGCACCGTTTCCTTCAGGTATTCGGTGCGGTGGATCTGGCCATGGTCGACCTGTCCGATTTCCAGGCGGAAGCTGTTGGAGCCGAGATCGACCGCCGCCAGGCGGGTGCCGTTTTGCATGAGGGTGTGAGCGCAGGAAGGTTCGGAAAAAGCGGGATCCGATGGTAGCCGCTGGGTCCTCGCTGGTTTGTGACGACTCCGTGACACGTCATGAAACCAGAAGTGACCGCAACAGCCTTCTCCCTCTCAAAGCGAGTGTCATATGAGTGTCACACAAGCTTCCTAGAGTCCGGGACAACCCTCGGATGAGGGGTTTCGACTTACTCCCTACTTAGGAAGCAATCCAGATGAAAAAGATCTCCGCCTTTGCAGCCACCGGCCTGTTCGCCGTGGCCTTTGCCCAGGTGCCCGCCTTTGCCCAGGACGTGACCGGCGCCGGCGCCAGCTTCCCGGCTCCGCTGTACGCCAAGTGGGCGGCCGACTACAACAAGGCCACCGGCGTGAAGATCAACTACCAGTCGGTCGGCTCGGGTGCCGGCCTCAAGCAGATCGAAGCCAAGACGGTGGACTTCGGTGCATCCGACATGCCCCTGAAGGACGACGAACTCAAGGCCAAGGGCCTGGTGCAGTTCCCCACCGTGATCGGCGGCGTGATCCCCGTGGTCAACATCCAGGGCATCAAGCCCGGTGAGCTCAAGCTCAGCGGCGCCGTGCTGGGCGACATCTACCTGGGCAAGATCACCAAGTGGAACGACCCGGCCATCAAGGCCCTGAACGGCTCGCTGGCCTTGCCGGACGCCGCCATTGCGCCGGTTCGCCGCGCCGATGGCTCGGGCACCAGCTTCCTGTTCACCAACTACCTGTCCAAGGTCAATGCCGAGTGGAAGTCCAAGGTGGGCGAGGGCACGGCCGTGAACTGGCCGACCGGCGCGGGCGGCAAGGGCAACGAAGGCGTGGCCGCTTTCGTGAACCGCCTGCCCAACTCGATCGGCTACGTCGAGTACGCCTACGTCAAGCAGAACAAGATGGTCTACGCCCAGATGCAGAACGCCGCGGGCCACTTCGTCTCGCCCGACGACTCGGCCTTCAAGGCGGCCGCTGCCGGCGCCGAGTGGAACAAGACCTTCTACCAGGTGCTGACCAACCAGGCCGGCAAGGATTCGTGGCCCATCACCGGCGCCACCTTCATCCTGATGCAGAAGTCGCAGGAAAAGCCGGCCCAGGCCGCCAGCGTGCTCAAGTTCTTCGACTGGGCCTACAAGAACGGCGACAAGACGGCCGACGAACTGGACTACGTGCCCATGCCCGCCTCGGTGAAGACTGCCATCGGCGAAGAGTGGGTCGAGGTGAAGGACGGCTCGGGCAAGGCTGTTTCCTACAAGTAATCCAACCACTACCCAGGCCGGCCGCTCATGAGTTCCACGCTTGAAGGCGCGCCGGCCACGAGGGAGCACGACGTGTCATCCACATTTCCCGCACCGGCGGGTGCGCGGGGCCTCGGGGCCGAGCGCGCTCGTGTCTCCAGCGCCAATCCGCCGCCGGCCAAGGTGGCCCGCTCCGGCCCGCTGGCCGACCGGCTGTTCGGCCTGGCTGCCATGTCGGCGGCCTTTCTCACTCTTGCGCTGCTGATCGGCATCCTGATCTCGCTGTTGATGGGCGCCTGGCCCGCCATCGAGAAATACGGCCTGGGCTTTCTCACGCGCAGCGTGTGGGATCCGGTGCAGGAAGACTTCGGCGGCCTGGTGATGATCTACGGCACGCTGGCCACCTCGGCCATCGCGCTGATCATTGCGGTGCCGGTGAGCTTCGGCATCGCGCTGTTCCTGACCGAACTCTCGCCCGCCTGGCTCAAGCGCCCGCTGGGCAC
Organism: Pseudomonadota bacterium; assembly: GCA_018241905.1. Lineage (GTDB taxonomy): Bacteria > Pseudomonadota > Gammaproteobacteria > Burkholderiales > Burkholderiaceae_C > Variovorax. Next base: position 584 of record JAFECZ010000364.1, on the reverse strand, counting down.
CGCCATCGAGCTGCTGGCCGCGGTGCCGTCCATCGTGTACGGCATGTGGGGCCTGCTGGTGTTCGGCCCGATCCTTTCCACCTACGTTCAGCAGCCCCTGCAGAAGCTGCTGGCAGGCGTGCCCTACCTGGGCGCCCTGGTGTCGGGCCCGCCGGTGGGCATCGGCATTCTCTCGGCCGGGATCATCCTGGCCATCATGATCATTCCCTTCATCGCCTCGGTGATGCGCGACGTGTTCGAAGTCACGCCCGCGCTGCTCAAGGAGTCGGCCTACGGCCTGGGCTCCACCACCTGGGAGGTGGTTTCGAAGGTGGTGCTGCCCTACACCAAGGCCGGCGTCATCGGCGGCATCATGCTCGGCCTGGGTCGGGCGCTGGGCGAGACCATGGCCGTCACCTTCGTGATCGGCAACATGAACCAGCTCAATTCGCTCTCGGTGTTCGAGGCGGCCAACAGCATCACCTCGGCCCTGGCCAACGAGTTCGCCGAAGCCGGCGCCGGCCTGCACCAGGCCGCGCTGATGTACCTGGGCCTGGTGCTGTTCTTCATCACCTTCGTGGTGCTGTCGCTGTCCAAGCTGCTGC
>JAFECZ010000363.1 GCA_018241905.1 Pseudomonadota bacterium | reverse complement strand
GCCAGTTTCCACCCCCGTTTCCAGTTCGCCGGCACCGAGGAGGGCGACATCGGCAACGCCACCAACCGCGCGCCGTACCCCATCCTCCACTTGCTGCGGGAGGACAGCGTGAGCCGTGCGGTGGACGCATTTCCGGACGCGGCCGACATCTTCGAGCGCAACATCGAAGTGCTCGAGCGCCTCGGCCCGGACGGCTGGGCAGCGCTGAAGGTCGGCCCCGGTGGAGCATCATCCGAATGAACCAAGCTCTCAAACTGTCGAAGGCCGAGAAGGCGCAGGCCGAAGTGCTGCAGGAGTTGCGGCCCGGGCAATCGCTGGAGTTGCTCAAGGAGCTGCACATCCTCACGCGCGAGGGGCGGCTGAACCAGGACTCGCGGCGCAAGCTCAAGCAGGTCTATCACCTGTTCCAGTTCATCGAGAAGCTGCTGCTCGAACTGCCGGAGCATGGCGCGCATGCCAGCCTGGCGGACCATGGTGCGGGCAAGTCGTACCTGGGCTTCATCATCTACGACCTGTTCTTTCGGCAGCGCGCCGGCCAGGGGCACGTGTTCGGCATCGAGACGCGGCCGGAACTGGTGGAGCACTCGCGCCAGCTGTCGGCGCGGCTCGGCTTCGAGCGCATGAGCTTTCTCAACTTGAGCGTGGCCGAGGCCACGACGGCCGCTGCGCTGCCCGAGCGCGTCGACGTAGTGACCGCGCTGCATGCCTGCGACACGGCCACCGACGACGCGATCGCCTTCGGCTTGGCCAAGAAAGCGCGCTTCATGGTCCTCGTGCCTTGCTGCCAAGCCGAGGTGGCCGCGTGCCTGCGCCAGGGCAAGGCGCTGTCCTTGTCGCGCACGCCGCTGGCCGAGCTGTGGCGGCATCCGCTGCACACCCGCGAAATCGGCAGCCAACTCACCAACGTGCTGCGCTGCCTGTTCCTGGAGGCGCACGGCTACCAGGTGACGGTGACCGAACTGGTGGGCTGGGAGCACAGCATGAAGAACGAGCTCATCATCGCGCGCCATACCGGCCACCGCAAAGCCAGTGCCGCCGCACGCCTGCGCGAGCTTCTGGCGCAGTTCGGACTCGAATCGCTGCTGGATACGCGCTTCAAGCTCGGCTGAGCCGACCTCCCCGTACCGTCCATGGCACGCCTTCCGCGCCTGACCCTGCCGGGCCAGCCCCATCACGTGATCCAGCGCGGCAACAACCGGCAGGACATCTTCGTGGACAGGCAGGACCGCGAGATGCTGCTGTCGCTCATCGGCGAGCACGCGGCGCGGCTCCAGGTGGCGCTGCACGCCTACGTGCTGATGGACAACCATTTCCACCTGCTGGCCACGCCGAGCACCGAAACCGGCCTGCCGCAATGGATGCAGGCGGTGGGGCGGCGCTACGTGCGCTACTTCAATGACCGGCACGGCCGCAGCGGCACCCTGTGGGAAGGGCGCTACCGCTCGACGCTGATCCAGACCGACAGGTACTTCCTGGCCTGCATGGCCTACATCGACCTGAACCCGGTGCGGGCGGGCATGGTGGCCGATGCGCGCGACTTTCCCTGGTCCAGCCACGGGCACTACGCCGGGCTGCGATCCGACAGGATCATCACGCCCCACGCGCTGTACTGGTCGCTGGGCAACACGCCCTTTGCGCGGGAGGCGGCGTACTCCGATCTGGTGCGTGCGGGCGTTTCGCAAGCCGATGTCGAACTGCTGACCGAATCCACCTTGCGCGGCTGGGCCGCAGGCGACGCCGGCTTCGTCCAGGCGCTGCAGGCCACGACCGACAGGCGCTTGGTCAAGGGGCGCCCCGGGCGCCGGCCAAGAGCAGAAAAAAGCTGATCTTTTTTGGCGCCAGTTCCGCGCCTGTCCTGGCTTTTCTGCTATCTATTTTGATGTGTCCCTAATTAATTTCCGACAAATCAAGTCAAAAATTAATTGGAATCTGACCCCTAATAAAGTATTTGGCATTGTTTGTGCAACGCAATATCCTTGCGATCCCTGCGAAAAACTGTCCCATCAAGGAGTGCGCCATGACGACGGCTGCCGAAATCCAACATCTGCAAGAAAACGGCCTCTACTCGGGTGCCGACGAGCATGACGCCTGCGGCGTCGGCTTCGTGGCCCACATCAAGGGCGAGAAGAGCCACAACATCGTCGAGCAGGCGCTCAAGATCCTTGAAAACCTCGACCATCGCGGCGCCGTGGGTGCCGACAAGCTGATGGGCGACGGCGCCGGCATCCTCATCCAGTTGCCCGACGCGCTGTACCGCGACGAGATGGCCAAGCAGGGCGTCACGCTGCCGCCGCTGGGCGAGTACGGCGTGGGCATGATCTTCCTGCCCAAGGAGCACGCCTCGCGCCTGGCCTGCGAGCAGGAAATGGAACGCGCCATCAAGGCCGAAGGCCAGGTGCTGCTGGGCTGGCGCGACGTGCCGGTGAACCGCGACATGCCCATGTCGCCCGCCGTGCGCGAGAAGGAGCCGATCCTGCGCCAGGTCTTCATCGGCCGCGGCACCGACGTGATCGTGCAGGACGCGCTGGAACGCAAGCTCTACGTCATCCGCAAGACCGCCAGCGCCAACATCCAGCGCCTGAAGCTCAAGCACAGCAAGGAGTACTACGTTCCCTCGATGTCGAGCCGCACGGTGGTCTACAAGGGCCTGCTGCTGGCCGACCAGGTCGGCACCTACTACCTCGACCTGCAGGACAAGCGCTGCGTCTCGGCCCTGGGCCTGGTGCACCAGCGCTTCTCGACCAACACCTTCCCCGAGTGGCCGCTGGCCCACCCCTACCGCTACGTCGCCCACAACGGCGAGATCAACACGGTCAAGGGCAACTACAACTGGATGAAGGCACGCGAAGGCGTGATGAGCTCGCCGGTGCTGGGCCCCGACCTGGCCAAGCTCTACCCGATCAGCTTCGCCGGCCAGTCCGACACCGCCACCTTCGACAACTGCCTCGAGCTGCTGACGATGGCCGGCTACCCCATCAGCCAGGCCGTGATGATGATGATCCCGGAGCCCTGGGAGCAGCACACCACCATGGATCCGCGCCGCCGCGCGTTCTATGAATACCACGCCGCCATGCTCGAGCCCTGGGACGGCCCGGCCTCCATCGTGTTCACCGACGGCCGCCAGATCGGCGCCACGCTGGACCGCAACGGCCTGCGCCCCTCGCGCTACTGCGTGACCGACGACGACCTGGTCATCATGGCCTCGGAATCGGGCGTGCTGCCCGTGCCCGAGCAGAAGATCGTGCGCAAGTGGCGCCTGCAGCCCGGCAAGATGTTCCTCATCGACCTGGAACAGGGCCGCATGATCGACGACGAGGAAGTCAAGGCGACGCTGGCCAACAGCAAGCCCTACAAGCAGTGGATCGAGAACCTGCGCATCAAGCTCGACAGCGTGCAGGCCGAGTCGGTTGCGGCTCCCAAGTCCGATGTCAAGCTCCTCGACCAGCAGCAGGCCTTCGGCTACACGCAGGAAGACATCAAGTTCCTGATGAGCCCGATGGCGCAGGCCGGCGAAGAAGGCATCGGCTCCATGGGCAACGACAGCCCGCTGGCCGTGCTTTCCAGCAAGAACAAGCCGCTGTACAACTACTTCAAGCAGCTTTTCGCGCAGGTGACCAACCCGCCGATCGACCCGATCCGCGAAGCCATCGTGATGTCGCTGGTGTCCTTCGTGGGTCCCAAGCCCAACCTGCTGGACATCAACCAGGTCAACCCGCCGATGCGTCTGGAGCTGGCCCAGCCGATCCTGGACTTTGCCGACATGGCCAAGATCCGCGACATCGGCAAGTACACGCAAGGCAAGTTCAAGAGCTACACCCTGGACATCACCTACCCGCTCGCCTGGGGCGATGAGGGTGTGGAAGCCAAGCTGGCGTCGCTGTGCGCCGAAGCGGTGGACGCCATCAAGGGCGGCCACAACATCCTGGTGGTGAGCGACCGCGGCGTGAACGCCACGCAAGTGGCCATCCCCGCCTTGCTGGCGCTGTCGGCGGTGCACCAGTTCCTGGTGCGCGAAGGCCTGCGCACCACCGCCGGCCTGGTGGTGGAAACCGGCTCGGCCCGCGAAGTGCATCACTTCGGCGTGCTGGCCGGCTACGGCGCCGAAGCCGTGCACCCCTACCTGGCCATGGAAACCCTGGCCGCCATGCACGAGGACCTGCCTGGCGACCTCTCCGCCGACAAGGCCATCTACAACTACGTGAAGGCGATCGGCAAGGGCCTGTCCAAGATCATGTCGAAGATGGGCGTGTCCACCTACATGAGCTACTGCGGCGCCCAGCTGTTCGAGGCCATCGGCCTGAACAGCGACACGGTGGGCAAGTACTTCACCGGCACCGCCAGCCGCGTGGAAGGCATCGGCGTGTTCGAGATCGCGCAGGAAGCCATCCGCATGCACAAGGCCGCCTTCGGCGACGACCCGGTGCTGGCGCACATGCTGGATGCCGGCGGCGAGTACGCCTGGCGCACCCGCGGCGAAGAGCACATGTGGACGCCCGACGCCATCGCCAAGCTGCAGCACAGCACGCGCGCCAACAACTTCGGCACGTACAAGGAGTACGCGCAGCTCATCAACGACCAGAGCCGTCGCCACCTGACGCTGCGCGGCCTGTTCGAGTTCAAGTTCGACCCCACCAAGGCCATCTCGGTGGACGAGGTCGAGCCGGCTGCCGAGATCGTCAAGCGCTTTGCCACTGGCGCCATGTCGCTGGGCTCCATCAGCACCGAGGCGCACTCGACGCTGGCCATTGCCATGAACCGCATCGGCGGCAAGAGCAACACGGGCGAGGGCGGCGAGGACCCGATGCGCTACCGCAACGAGCTCAAGGGCATCCCGATCAAGCAGGGCGACACGCTCAAGAGCGTGATCGGTGTCGAGAACGTCGAGGTCGACCTGCCGCTGCAGGACGGCGACTCGCTGCGCTCGCGCATCAAGCAGGTGGCGTCGGGGCGCTTCGGCGTCACGGCCGAATACCTGTCCTCGGCCGACCAGATCCAGATCAAGATGGCCCAGGGCGCCAAGCCGGGCGAGGGCGGCCAATTGCCGGGCGGCAAGGTCAGCAACTACATCGGCTTGCTGCGCTACTCGGTGCCGGGCGTGGGCCTCATCAGCCCGCCGCCGCACCACGACATCTACTCGATCGAAGACCTGGCGCAGCTCATCCACGACCTGAAGAACGTGGCGCCGCACTCGTCCATCAGCGTGAAGCTGGTGAGCGAAGTGGGCGTGGGCACCATCGCCGCGGGCGTGGCCAAGTGCAAGAGCGACCACGTGGTGATCGCCGGCCATGACGGCGGCACGGGCGCATCGCCCTGGTCGTCGATCAAGCATGCCGGCAGCCCGTGGGAAATCGGCCTGGCCGAGACGCAGCAGACGCTGGTACTCAACCGCCTGCGCGGCCGCATCCGCGTGCAGGCCGACGGCCAGATGAAGACCGGCCGCGACGTCGCCATCGGCGCGCTGCTGGGCGCCGACGAGTTCGGCTTCGCCACCGCGCCGCTGGTGGTCGAGGGCTGCATCATGATGCGCAAGTGCCACCT
>JAFECZ010000362.1 GCA_018241905.1 Pseudomonadota bacterium | reverse complement strand
CAGACGCATGCGGGCTTCATTGCGGCGGGACGCGGCGGCGTGCAGACCGACCGCTTGGGCCCCGGCGACGACATCATGAGCTACCTGCCCATGGCCTGGGTGGGCGACCATCTGTTCTCGGTGGCGCAGTGGCTGGTGGCGGGCTTCACGCTCAATTGCCCGGAGTCGGCCGAGACAGTGATGAACGACATGCGCGAGATCGGGCCGAGCTACTACTTCGGCCCGCCGCGCACCTTCGAGGGGCTGCTCACGGCCGTGTCGATCCGCATGGAAGACGCGGCCGCGCCCAAGCGCTGGCTGTACGGCAAGTGCATGGCGCTGGCCCAGCGCGTCGGCGCCGACATCCTGGGCGGCGCACCCGTCTCGGCAAGAGACCGGCTGCTCTACAAACTGGGCGACCTGCTCGTCTACGGGCCGCTGCGCAACGTGCTGGGCATGAGCCGCATCCGCGTGGCCTACACGGCGGGCGCGGCCATCGGGCCGGACCTGTTCCGCTTCTACCGCTCCATCGGCGTGAACCTCAAGCAGTTCTACGGCCAGACCGAGACCTGCGCCTACGTCTGCCTGCAGCAGGACGGCAAGGTCAAGCTCACCAGCGTGGGCACCGCCGCGCCGGGCATGGAGCTGAAGATTGCCGACAACGGCGAGGTGCTGGTGCGCGGCGTGTCGGTGCTCAAGGAGTACTACAAGCGCCCCGATGCCACCGCCGAGGTGCTGGATGCCGACGGCTACTTCCACACCGGGGATGCCGGCGTGCTCGACGGCGAAGGGCACCTGCGCATCATCGACCGGGCCAAGGACGTGGGCCGCCTCAACGGACCGCAAGGCACCTGCCAGGGCGCCATGTTCGCGCCCAACTACATCGAGAACAAGCTGAAGTTCTTCCCGCAGATCAAGGAAGCGGTGTGCTTCGGACACGGCCGCGACCAGGCCTGCGCCTTCATCAACATCGACTACGAGGCCGTGGGCAACTGGGCCGAGCGGCGCGGCCTGCCCTACGGCGGCTATGTGGACCTGGCCGGCAAGCCCGAGGTGCTGGCGCTGGTGGCCGACTGCATCGCCAAGGTCAACGCCGACCTGGCCGCCGAAGAGGGCATGGCCGACACGCAAATTGCGCGCTTTCTGGTGCTGCACAAGGAGCTGGACCCGGACGACGACGAGCTCACCCGCACGCGCAAGGTGCGGCGCGGCTTCATTGCCGACAAGTACGGGGTGCTGGTCGATGCGCTGTACGGCGGCAAGAGCGAGCAGTTCATCGAGACGCAGGTCAAGTTCGAGGACGGGCGCAGCGGCAGCGTGAGCGCCACGCTCAAGATCATCGAAGCCAAGCGCTTCCCACCGGTGAAGGCGGCCGCATGAACGCACGAATCGAAGACAGCGCACTGCTGGCCGAAAGCGCCCCGGTGCCGGCCGCGCGCCGCCGCATCGGCGAGGTGATCCTGGACGTGCAGAACATCTCGCTCTCGTTCGGCGGGGTGAAGGCGCTCACCGACATCAGCTTCAACGTGCGCGAGCACGAGGTGCGCGCCATCATCGGCCCCAACGGCGCGGGCAAGAGCTCCATGCTCAACTGCATCAACGGCGTGTACACGCCGCAGCAGGGCTCCATCACCTTCCGCGGCAAGACCTTCAAGCACATGAACTCGCGCCAGGTGGCCGAGATGGGCGTGGCCCGCACCTTCCAGAACCTGGCGCTGTTCAAGGGCATGAGCGTGCTGGACAACATCATGAGCGGGCGCAACCTCAAGATGAAGAGCGGGCTGCTCGCCCAGGCGCTGCGCTGGGGCCCGGCCGAGCGCGAGGAACTGCGGCACCGCGAATTCGTCGAGCACATCATCGACTTCCTGGAAATCCAGGCGCACCGCAAGACGCCGGTGGGCCGCCTGCCCTATGGCCTGCAAAAGCGCGTGGACCTGGGCCGGGCGCTGGCCATGGAGCCGCAGGTGCTGCTGCTGGACGAACCCATGGCCGGCATGAACGTGGAGGAGAAGCAGGACATGAGCCGCTTCATCCTGGACGTGAACGACGAGTTCGGCACCACCATCGTCCTCATCGAGCACGACATGGGCGTGGTGATGGACATCAGCGACCGCGTGGTGGTGCTGGACTACGGCAAGAAGATCGGCGACGGCACGCCGGATGAAGTGCGCGGCAACGCGGACGTGATCCGCGCGTACCTGGGGACGGAGCACTGACCATGGGATTCTTTCTCGAAACGCTGTTCGGCGGCCTGATGGCAGGCATGCTGTATTCGCTCATCGCCATCGGCTTCGTGCTGATCTACAAGGCCTCGGGCGTCTTCAACTTCTCGCAAGGCGCGATGGTGCTGTTCGCGGCACTGGCCATGGCGCGCTTTGCCGAGTGGTTCCCGCACTGGTTCGGCTTCCAGAGCCTGGTGCTGGCCAACGTGCTGGCCTTCATCGCGGCCATGGCGGTGATGGTGGCCGCGGCCTGGCTCATCGAGCGCCTGGCCCTGCGCAAGCTGGTCAACCAGGAAGGCGTGACGCTGCTCATGGCCACGCTGGGCATTGCCTACTTCCTCGACGGCCTGGGCCAGACGCTGTTCGGCAACGACATCTACAAGATCGACGTGGGCATGCCCAAGGAGCCGCTGCTGGTGCTGGACGGCGTGTTCCAGGGCGGCCTGCTCATCAGCCAGGAAGACCTGGTGGCCGCGGGCATCGCCGCGCTGCTGGTGGTGCTGCTGGCGCTGTTCTTCCAGAAGACGGCCACCGGCCGGGCGCTGCGCGCGGTGGCCGACGACCACCAGGCGGCGCAGTCCATCGGCATTCCGCTGTCGCGCATCTGGGTGATTGTGTGGTCGGTGGCTGGCTTCTCGGCGCTGGTGGCCGGGATCATCTGGGGCTCCAAGCTGGGCGTGCAGTTCTCGCTGTCGCTGGTGGCGCTGAAGGCGCTGCCGGTGGTGATCCTGGGCGGGCTCACGTCCATTCCGGGCGCCATCATCGGCGGCCTCCTGATCGGCGTGGGCGAGAAGCTGTCGGAGATCTACCTGGGGCCGCTCCTGGGCGGCGGCATCGAGATCTGGTTTGCCTATGTGCTGGCGCTGGTGTTCCTGCTGGTGCGGCCCCAAGGGCTGTTCGGCGAAAAGATCATCGATCGGGTTTGAGCGGGCAGATACGACATGTTCTACAGAGAAAACGGCCAATTCAAATCCAGCTACCGCGCCGACCAGCAGATCTTCCCGATCCTGCAGGACCGCGTGGGCATGCTGGTGCTGCTGTTCGCGGCCTTCGTGCTGGTGCCGCTGCTCGTGTCCGACTACTGGCTGCGCGCCATCCTCACGCCCTTCCTCATTCTCTCGCTGGCCGCCTTGGGGCTGAACATCCTGGTGGGCTACTGCGGGCAGATCTCGCTGGGCACGGGCGCCTTCATGGCGGTGGGGGCGTATGCGGCCTACAACTTCCATGTCCGCATTCCCGGCATGCCGCTCATCGCATCGCTGCTGCTGGGCGGCCTGTGCTCGACCGCCGTTGGCGTGCTGTTCGGCATTCCGTCGCTGCGCATCAAGGGGCTGTACCTGGCGGTGGCCACGCTGGCGGCGCAGTTCTTCGCGGACTGGGCGTTCCTGCGCATCAACTGGTTCACCAACAACTCCTCGTCGGGCTCGGTGAGCGTGGCGGGCCTGAACGTGCTGGGCCTGCCCATCGAGTCGCCCATCCAGAAGTACCTGCTGTGCCTGGCCTTCGTGGCGGTGTTCGCGCTCCTGGCCAAGAACCTGGTGCGCAGCGCCATCGGCCGCGAGTGGATGGCCATGCGCGACATGGACGTGGCAGCCGCGGTGATCGGCATCCGCCCGGTGTACGCCAAGCTCACGGCCTTTGCGGTGAGCAGCTTCATCGTGGGCGTGGCCGGTGCGCTGTGGGGCTTCGTCCACCTGGGTGCATGGGAGCCGGCGGCCTTCAACATCGACCGCTCCTTCCAGCTCTTGTTCATGGTGATCATCGGCGGGCTGGGCTCGATCATGGGCAGCTTCTTCGGCGCGGCCTTCATCGTCCTGCTGCCGCTGTTTCTGAACCAGCTGCCGGGCTGGTTCGACCTCTCGATTTCCACGGCGCTGTCCTCGCACATGGAATCCATGATCTTCGGCGCGCTCATCGTGTTCTTCCTGATCGTCGAGCCGCACGGGCTCGCACGGCTGTGGTCCACGGGCAAGGAGAAATTGCGCCTGTGGCCCTTCCCCCATTGATCCGCGCTAGTCAAACCGCACCCCGGGTGCCATACCAAAGGAGACAGAAGATGAAGGTGAAATCGATCGCGCTGGCCATTGCAGCGGTGTCCGCGCTGGTTGGCACGGCGCCGGCCATGGCGCAGGCTGCCAAGGAGCAGTTCTTTCCGCTGCTGGTCTACCGCACGGGCCCGTACGCGCCCAACGGCACGCCGTGGGCCAACGGCAAGCAGGACTACATCAAGCTCATCAACGCGCAAGGCGGCATCAACGGCGTGAAGATCAGCTATGAAGAGTGTGAAACCGGCTACGCCACCGACAAGGGCGTGGAGTGCTACGAGCGCCTCAAGGGCAAGGGCGCCACGCTGATCGACCCGCAAGCCACCGGCATCACCTTCGCGCTGACCGACAAGGCGCCGGCCGACAAGATCCCGCTGGTCACGCTGGGCTACGGCCTGGCAGCGTCGCAGGACGGCTCGGCCTTCAAGTGGAACTTTCCGCTCATGGGCAGCTACTGGACGGCCGCCGACATCCTGATCCAGCACATCGGCAAGAAGGAAGGCGGGCTGGACAAGCTCAAGGGCAAGAAGATCGCGCTGGTCTATCACGACTCGCCCTTCGGCAAGGAGCCGATTCCGCTCCTTCAGGAGCGCGCCAAGCTCAGCGGCTTCGAGCTCACGCTCATTCCGGTGACGGCGCCGGGCGTGGAGCAGAAGTCGGCCTGGCTGCAGGTGCGCCAGCAGCGCCCCGACTACGTGCTGCTGTGGGGCTGGGGCGTGATGAACTCCACCGCGCTGAAGGAAGCCGTGGCCACCGGCTACCCGCGCGAGAAGATGTACGGCGTGTGGTGGTCGGGCGCCGAGCCCGACGTGAAGGACGTCGGCGCCAACGCCAAGGGCTACAACGCGCTGGCGCTGAACACCTCGGGCACCGAGCCCAAGGTGATCCAGGACATCCTCAAGCAGGTGCACGACAAGGGCCAGGGCACCGGTCCGAAGGAAGAAGTGGGCTCGGTGCTGTACACGCGCGGCGTGATCATCCAGATGCTGGGCGTGGAAGCCGTGCGCCGCGCACAGGAGCGCTTCGGCAAGGGCAAGGTCATGACCGGCGAGCAGGTGCGCTGGGGCCTGGAGAACCTGGCGCTGGACCAGAAGAAGCTGGATGCGCTGGGCTTCTCGGGCGTGCTGCGCCCCATCAGCACCAGCTGCCAGGACCACATGGGCTCGACCTGGGCCCGCGTGTACACCTGGGACGGCAGCAAGTGGGGCGGCATGTCGGACTGGTACCAGGCCGACGAGCAGATCATCAAGCCGATGGTCAAGGTGGCGGCGGACAAGTACGTGACGGAGAAGAAG
>JAFECZ010000361.1 GCA_018241905.1 Pseudomonadota bacterium | reverse complement strand
AGCATTGCGCTTGCGCACGTGCTGGCCACGGTCTTCGTGCTGCAGTCGCACGACAGCTTCGGGCAGCTCAAGAGCGCGCAGGCTCCTGCGAAAGCGCTGGCGTCCTACCTCGACGCGGACACGCCGGTGTACTCTGTGTGGGGCTACGACCAGACGCTGCCCTTCTACCTGCGGCGCAACGTGATCCTGGTGGGCTACGTCGACGAATTCGAGCTGGGCCAGCGCCTGGAGCCTGGCAAGTCGCTGGCGACCCTGGACGAATTCGTCCAGCAATGGCCCCAGCTTTCCAAAGGAGCCGCCTACATGACGCCAGCCGCCTGGCAGGAACTTCAGCAGCGGGGCCTGCCGATGCGCATCGTCTATCGCGACCCGCGCCGCCTGGTGGTGGTCAAGCCATGAACGCATCCACCCTGGTCTGGCTCATGTCGGGCGTGATGCTCAATGCCGCCGCGCAGCTGATGCTCAAGGCCGGCGCGTCGAGCGTGGGCGCGATCTCCCTTTCCGCGGGCGCCGCCAGCCTCTGGCGCACCGGCCTGCAGCTGGCCATGCACCCCGGCATCCTGGGCGGCCTGGCCTGCTACGTGGTGAGCGTGGTCGCATGGATCGTCGCACTGTCGCGCGTGGATGTGAGCGTGGCCTATCCCATGCTGTCCATCGGCTACGTGGTCAACGCGTTGTTGGCGTGGTGGCTGTTCGGCGAAGTCGTCAGCCTGCAGCGCTGGCTGGGCATCGCCATCATCATCTTCGGCGTGGTGCTGGTCGCCCGCAGTGCAAATCCCTCTTGAGCTCGCGCCGGGCTGCTCCTACAAGGCAGCCGGCGCAATGTGGAGCATGATGACTATCCAATGAGCATCGACAAAGACTTCCTCCCCTTCACCCGACCATCGATCGACGAGCGCACCATCGGCGAAGTGGCCGACGTCCTGCGTTCGGGCTGGATCACCACCGGCCCCAAGTGCCAGGCGCTGGAAGCGGCCTTGAGCGCGCGCTTCGGCGGCCGTCCGGTGCGCCTGCTGAACTCGGGCACGGCAGCTCTCGAGCTGGCCCTGCGCCTGTGCGACATCGGTCCCGGCGACGAAGTCATCACCACGCCGCTGAGCTGGGTGGCCACCGCCAACGTGGTGCTCGCGGTGGGGGCCAAGCCGGTGTTCGTGGACGTCGATCCCCGCACGCGCAACATCGACCTCGAACGTGCCGAGGCCGCCATCACGCCGCGCACGCGCGCGATCATCCCCGTGGACCTCGCCGGACTGCCGGTAGACCGCGACCGCCTGGCCGCGCTGGCCAGCAAGCATGGCTTGCGCGTGATCGAGGATGCGGCGCAGAGCTTCGGCTCGCGCTGGAATGGCCGCGAGATCGGCAGCTTCGGCGACCTGGTCAGCTTCAGCTTCCACGCCAACAAGAATCTCACCACGTCCGAAGGCGGGTGCCTGGTGGTCAACAACGACGAAGAGGCACTGCGACTGGAGCGCCTTCGCCTGCAGGGCGTCGAACGCCTGCCGGGCGGCGAGCTGGAGGTCGAGGCGTGGGGCGCCAAGGCCAACCTCACCGACGTTGCGGCCGCCATCGGCCTGGGCCAGCTGCGGCAGGTGGAGGACTTCACCGTTGCGCGGCGCGCACTGGCCGAGCGCTACTACGCGCGCTGGGACGCCGGCCTCGACTTCGAGCTGCCGCCCCGGCATGCCGCGCCCGCGGAAGGCAACTGGCACATGTTCCAACCCCTGCTGCCCGCGCACCTGGCGGGCCGGCGTGCCGACTTCATCGCCGCCATGCGCGAGCAAGGCATCGGCGTGGGCGTGCACTACCCGGCCATGCACCTGTTCTCGCTGTTCCGCGAGCATGGGTGGCGCCAGGGCGACTTCCCGGTGTCCGAGGACATCGGCGCGCGCATCCTTACCCTCCCGCTGTTCCCGGCCATGAAACTGTCGGACGTGGACCGCGTCTGCGAGGCTGTCGGGGCGGCGGTTTGCGCCTTGCGATGACGAGGCGCCCCCAATGAACATGCACACCGATTTGCCGATGGGCGACTGGAAGGCGCGGGACTTTCCCGAAGCGCAAACCGACGCGGATGCACCCGTGCTGAGCGTGGTGATCCCCGTCTACAACGAAGAAGAGGTGCTGGCCGCCCTGTTCGCACGGCTCTATCCGGCCCTCGATGCACTGCACGTGCGCTACGAGGTGATTTTCATCGACGACGGCAGCCGCGACCGCTCCACCTCCATCCTGGCGGCGCAGTTCGAGCGGCGCCCCGAGGTCACGCGCGTGATCCTGCTGAACGGAAACTTCGGGCAGCACCGCGCCATTCTTGCGGGCTTCGCGCATTGCCGCGGCGAACGCATCATGACGCTGGACGCCGACCTGCAGAACCCGCCCGAAGAAATCCCGCGCCTGCTCGCCGCCATGGACGAAGGCCACGATTGCGTGGGCACCGTGCGCCGGCAGCGCCAGGACAAGGCATGGCGCCGCTGGGCTTCGCGCGCCATGAACCGGATGCGCCACGGCCTGACCGGCATCGTCATGACCGACCACGGCTCGATGATGCGCGCCTACAGCCGGCGCGTGATCGGCCTGATCAACCAGTGCAACGAGATGAGCACCTTCATCCCGGCGCTGGCCTACCAGTTCGCCGAGAACCCGGCCGAGGTGGAGATCGCCCACGAGGCCCGCTTCGCAGGCGAATCGAAATACTCGCTGTACCGGCTGATCCGCCTGAACTTCGACCTGGTCACCGGCTTCTCGGTGATGCCCCTGCAGGCTTTCTCGATGCTGGGCATCGTGGTGTCGCTGCTCTCGGGTGCGCTGTTCATTCTGCTGGCCGCGCGGCGCCTGTTCCTCGGCCCGGAAGAAGGCGGCGTGTTCACGCTGTTCGCGTTGCTGTTCCTGCTGGTTGGACTGACGCTGTTCGGCATCGGATTGCTGGGTGAATACATCGGCCGCATCTACCAGGAGGTGCGCTCGCGCCCGCGCTACGTCATCAGTGCGATTCTGGAGCGCAAGTCATGAGCAGCGCGGCCGCAGCGCCCGCTTCGCGCGCCCCGCGCGCGATCGTGTTCGCCTACCACGACGTGGGCGTGCGCTGCCTTCGCGTACTGCTCGATGCCGGCGTGCATGTGCCGCTGGTGGTCACGCACGCCGACGCCCCCGGCGAGACCATCTGGTTCGACAGCGTGGCCAGGCTGGCGCAGGAGAACGGCCTCACGGTTGCCATGCCCGCAGATCCGCACGACCCCGAACTGCTGCGCCAGGCCGCGGCGGCGCAGCCCGACTTCCTGTTCTCGTTCTACTACCGTCACATGCTGCGGCGCGAGTGGCTCGAGATGCCCAGCCGCGGCGCCTTCAACATGCACGGCTCGCTGCTGCCGCGCTATCGCGGCCGTGTGCCCGTGAACTGGGCCATCATCCATGGCGAGAGCGAGACCGGCGCCACCTTGCACCGCATGAACGAGAAGCCCGACAACGGCGCCATCATCGACCAGTGCGCCGTGCCGATCCTGGCCGACGACACTGCGCGCGAGGTGTTCACCAAGGTCACGGTGGCGGCCGAGATCGTGCTGGCGCGCAGCCTGCCCGGGCTCATCGACGGCACCGCCATCGAGTGGCAGCAGGACCTGTCTCAAGGCGGCTACTTCGGCGGCCGCAAGCCGCAGGACGGCCGCATTCCGGCCCAGGCCACCGCCAAGCAGGCCCATGACCTGGTGCGCGCGCTGGCGCCTCCTTATCCCTGCGCGTTCATCGACGCCGGCGGGCGCCGCGTGCTCATCGAGCGCACGACGCTGCGCCATGCGCATGCACCCTGGCCGGCCGGCTCGCTGGCCCTGTGCGCCGACGCGGGCCAGCTGTGGCTCGTCGCGGCCGACGGCAGCGCCGCGCAGGTGCTGGCTGCCAGCGTCGATGCACAGCCGCTGGCAGCCGGCAATTTCGAATCTCTCTTCGGCGCGAGCACTGTTCGCGCCGATGCCTGAGCCCCCCATTACTCCAAGACCCAAGGCCAATCCATGCTCAAAGTCCTCATCCTCGGCGTCAACGGCTTCATCGGCCACCACCTGACGCGTCACATCATCGAAAACACCGACTGGGAGGTGTACGGCATGGACATGCTCAGCGAGCGCGTCCAGCCCTGGCTCGACCACCCGCGCTTTCACTTCTTCGAAGGTGACATCACCATCAACAAGGAGTGGATCGAATACCACGTGAAGAAGTGCGACGTGGTGCTGCCGCTGGTGGCCATTGCCACGCCGGCCACCTACGTGCGCGCGCCGCTGCGCGTGTTCGAACTCGACTTCGAGGCCAACCTGCCCATCGTGCGCCACTGCCTGCGCTACAACAAGCGCGTCGTGTTCCCCTCCACCAGCGAGGTCTACGGCATGTGCGAGGACGAGGCCTTCGACCCCGAGAGCTCCAACCTGGTCTACGGGCCGATCAACAAGCCGCGCTGGATCTACGCCTGCTCCAAGCAGCTGATGGACCGGGTCATTCACGCCTACGGCCAGCAGGAGGGCCTGCGCTACACGCTGTTCCGTCCCTTCAACTGGATGGGCCCCGGCCTGGACAGCCTGAACGTGCCCAAGGAAGGATCCAGCCGCGTGATCACCCAGTTCCTGGGCCACATCGTGCGCGGCGAGCCGATTCGCCTGGTCGACGGCGGGCGCCAGCAGCGCGCCTTCACCTACATCGACGACGGCATCGAGGCGCTGGTGAAGATCATCGCCAACAAGGATGGCGTGGCCGACGGCAAGATCTACAACATCGGCAATCCGGGCAACAACGTCTCGGTGATCGACCTGGCCAACATGATGCTGGCGCACGCCAAGACGCTGCCCGAGTACAAGGATGCAGCGCAGCGCGTGGAGCTGGTGCAGGTGCCGTCGCAGGAGTACTACGGCAAGGGCTACCAGGACGTGACCCGCCGCGTGCCCGACATCCGCAACACCATGGCCGACCTCGGCTGGGCTCCGCGCGTGGAAATGCGCGATGCCCTGGCCGCCGTGTTCGACTACTACCGGGACCACGCGGCGGCCGAAGCCGACCTCGAGGCCTGAGCGGCATGGCGCGCATCGCGCTCAAGGTCGACGTCGACACCTGGCGCGGCACGCGCGAGGGCGTACCCGCACTCGTTCGGATGATGTCCGAGGCGGGTGTCGGCGGCACCTTCCTGTTCAGCCTGGGGCCCGACCACACCGGCCGCGCCGTCATGCGCGCGCTGCGGCCCGGTTTTCTCAGCAAGGTGGCGCGCACCTCGGTGGTGTCGCACTACGGATGGCGCACGCTCATGTACGGCACGCTGCTGCCGGGCCCGGACATCGGCCGGCGCGAGGCTGCCACGCTGCGCGCCGTGCGCGATGCCGGCTTCGAGGTGGGCGTGCACTGCTGGGACCACGTGCGCTGGCAAGACCGCCTGCTGGGCGCGAAGAGTCCCGACTGGGCGCTGCGCGAGATGCGCCGCGCCACCGATCGCTTTGCCGAAGTCTTCGGCACCCCCGCGCGCCTGCATGGCGCCGCAGGCTGGCAGTTCGACGCCAATGCGGCCCGTGCGCAGACCGTGCTGGGCATTCAGTACGCGTCCGACG
>JAFECZ010000360.1 GCA_018241905.1 Pseudomonadota bacterium | reverse complement strand
CAGTCGCCCGCCAGCCAGGGCATCGACACCTCGCGGCCCATGCTCGACGAGGTCCTGCCGCCGCCGCCCGATGCCGATACCGGCGAAACGGTGAGCCCGTTGGCGGCCTTCCTCACCCACGCCTCGCTCGAAGCCGGAGACAACCAGGCCCAGGCCGGGCAGGATGCCGTGCAGCTCATGACGGTGCATGCCGCCAAGGGCCTCGAGTTCGACTGCGTGTTCATCACCGGGCTGGAGGACGGCATCTTCCCGCACGAAAACTCCATGAGCGACCGCGAGAGCCTCGAGGAAGAGCGGCGCCTGATGTACGTGGCCATCACCCGAGCCCGAAAGCGCCTGTACCTGAGCCATTCGCAAACGCGCATGCTGCACGGCCAGACCCGCTACAACGTCAAGAGCCGCTTCTTCGACGAACTGCCCGAAGACGCGCTCAAGTGGCTTACGCCCAAGAACCAGGGCTTCACGCCCTCGGCCTTTGGCTACGGCGGCGGCTACGGCAGCACGCGCGGCTACGCCGGCGGTGGCGGCAGCCATGGTGGAGGCAGCGGTGGATACGACGGTGGGTACGGCGGCAGTGCCAGCCGCGAGACCTTTGCCAGCCCACCGGTGCCACCGCAAAAGGCGGCCCCTTCGCACGGCCTGCGCTCGGGCATGCAGGTCTTTCACAACAAGTTCGGCGAAGGCACCGTGCTCGCCCTGGAAGGCAGCGGCGAGGACGCCCGCGCCCAGGTCAAGTTCTCGCGCCACGGCGTCAAGTGGCTTGCGCTGAGCGTGGCCAAGCTCACGCCGATCTGAGATGCAAGACCACAAGCCCTCGACAGGCGCTGCCTGATTCGAGTCCCGCACCGAGGAGCCGGCTTCGCCGGGCCTCAGGTGAGGTCGCCCCCGTGGGGGGCGGAGTACACGACCAAAGGGAGTGAAAAGCCGGGAGGCTTCAGTACCCGGGGGGCTTCAGTCCTCGCTGAAGGTCGAGCGGAAGCTGAACCAGATCGAGCAGAAGAACATCGCCGCCATGACCAGCGCGCCGCCCACCATCAGCACGCTGGCGATGGCCGAGCCGGCGTCGCCGCCCCCCATGGCGCCGATCGCCATCAGCAGCCCGGTCACCAGGCTGATCACGATGCCCACGCCGATGAAAACGCCCAGCCACACGATGCCGAACAGGGTCAGCGCGCCGATGTTGCGAAAGCACGCCACCAGGCTGAAGAAGATGCTCTTGACCGGCGGCACCCGGTGCCAGTGCATGAGGGCTGGTGCATGCCAGAAGGCAAGGGAAAGCGGCAGGTACAGCGCCATCGCGATCCAGAGCGCAACCTGGAAGTCGGTCTCTTGCGCCGCTTCGCGCGTGAGCGGGTGGCCCAGCAGGTAGACGCCTGCGAACTTGCCGCCGTCGGCCAGGGCCGACACGGCCATCACCAGCAGAAAACCCACGGCATAGAAGGCCCCCAGCACCAGCAGCGGGCGCAGGTCCTGGCGCACGGCGCGCAGTGCGGCCATGAACACGCTGCCGGCCGGCGGTCGCGTGCCCGGCGTGGCCTCGGTGCTGGCGCTGGCCACCATCAGGCCCAGCGTCATGGTCGGCAGGAGCACCAGCGCCAGCGTGCCCCCGATGACGGGCAACTGGGAGGCGATGGAGATCATCGCCATGAAGAAGAAGAACAGCGAGATGAAGGCCAGCGGCTGCCGGAAAAAGGTGTGCAGGCCCTGGCGTACCCAGAGCGAGCCGTTGCGGGCGGGAACGATGTTGAGCTTCATGTCAGTGGCGCCCGGCTCAGGGCAGCATTTCGGCCGGCTCTTGCGGATAGATGTCTGCCGTTTGCAAGGCACGTGCCCGATGCCGCAGCACGCGCTCGAAATGACGCGGGTCGTGCGGCTTGAGCATGGCGGCCTCGCGCGGCAAATGGAAGTCCCACAAGCGGGAGATCCAGAAGCGCAACGCCGCCGCGCGCAGCATGGCTGGCAGCAGGTGGCGCTCGGCCGCGCCCAGCGGACGCACCGACTGGTAGGCCTCGAGCAGGGCCGCGGCACGCTCGGGGTGATCGACGCCCGTGGGCAGGTCGACGGCCCAGTCGTTCAGGCACACGGCCAGGTCGAACAGCCAGCTGTCGGTGCCGGCAAAGTAGAAGTCGAACACGCCCGAGAGATGCGGCGGGTGGCCCGCCTCGTCCTCGCGAACCGCGAACATGACGTTGTCGCGGAACAGGTCGGCATGCACCGGCCCGCGGGGCAGGGCGGCATAGGCGGCCGATTCGGCCACATGATTCTGGTAGGCCAGCTCGCTGGCCAGCAGCGCCGCCTGCGATTCGTCCAGGTAGGGCATGACCACTGGCGCGGTTTCGTTCCACCACGGCAGGCCGCGCAGGTTGGGCTGGATGCGCGCAAAGTCGCGCCCGGCAAGGTGCATGCGGGCCAGTGTCCGGCCCAGTTCGGCGCAATGGTCGGGACCAGGGCCAAGCTCGCTCTTGCCCGCGAGGCGGTGCACCACGGCGGCAGGCTTGCCGGCCACCGTGTGCAGGAACTCGCAAGGAGCGTTTGCGGGAATTTCGAGTGCGTGCCCCTCGGGAGGTGCAATCGCTGGGTCGGCAAAGGGCTCGGGCACCGGCAGGCCCTTGGCTGCCAGGTGCTTCATGAGGCACAGGTAGTACGGAAGCTGCTGGGCACTCAGGCGCTCGAACAGCGTGAGCACGAACTCGCCCTGGTCCGTCGTGGCGAAGTAGTTGGTGTTCTCGATGCCGCCTTCGATGCCCTTGAGCGCTTGCAGCTCACCCAGGCCCAGGCGCGTCATCAACTCGCGGGCTTCGTCCAGCCCGACTTCGGTAAAAACTGCCACGCGGTGCTCAGAACTTCAGGACGTTCCAGAGCGTGGGGCCGTTGCCGGTGCCGGCATCGCCGCCGCCTTGCTGGCCGGTCCGGGCGTTGTTGTTGTTGGGCACGACCTCGTACTGGGGCATGCGTTCGTTCTTGGGGGTCACGGTAATGCTCTGGGTCTGGCCGCCATAGCGCAGCTCGTCGACCTTGGCGCCGCCGTCGTCCACGTGGATGCGCTCGATCTTCTGGTTGCGGCGGCCTTCCTCCCGCTTCTCGGCCCGGGTCAGGCCGTCGGCCGGCGCCGGCGCTGCAGACGGGGCAGCAGCATCGGGCGCGGTCTGGGCCTGTGCAATGCCGGCGACGGCAAGGCAGGCAAGAGACAGCAGCGCGCTGCGGACGAAGGAGGAATGTGAGGCGGCCATGATGCAGATATTGTAGGTGGCGCCAAAGGCACCTGCAGCCCATTTTGCGGCCGGCGCCGGCCCCCGCATCGACAGGCAAAATGCCCGGATGACCGAGAACAAGACCCTGCTGCTCGTGGACGGCTCGAGCTACCTCTACCGCGCCTTCCACGCCATGCCCGACCTTCGCGCGGTTCCGGGCGACAGCACCAGCCCCGCGACCGGTGCCATTCGCGGAATGATCAACATGATGACGGCGTTGCGCCGGGAGGTTCGTGCCGACTACGCCGCCTGCATATTTGATGCGCCCGGAAAGACCTTCCGCGACGAGTGGTATCCGGACTACAAGGCCAACCGCTCGCCCATGCCCGACGACTTGCGAAGCCAGATCGATCCTATCCACGAAGTGGTGCGCCTGCTGGGCTGGCCGGTGCTCAGCGTGCCCGATGTGGAAGCCGACGACGTCATCGGCACACTGGCGCGCGCCGGCGCCCAGCAAGGCATGCAGGTCATCGTCTCCAGCGGCGACAAGGACCTGAGCCAGCTGGTGAACGAGCGCATCACCATCATCGACACGATGAACGGCAAGAAGCGCGACGTGGCTGGCGTCACGGCCGAGTTCGGTGTGCCGCCCGGCTTGATGATCGACTACCAGACCTTGGTGGGCGACAGCGTGGACAACGTGCCCGGCGTCGAGAAGGTGGGGCCCAAGACGGCGGCCAAGTGGCTGCTGCAGTACGGCTCGCTCGATGCGCTGATCGCCAGCGCGGCCGAGGTGAAGGGCGCTGCCGGCGAGAACCTGCGCAAGGCGCTCGACTGGCTGCCGCAGGGACGCCGGCTAGTGACCATCCGCACCGACTGCGATCTGACCGGGCACGTACACGGATTGCCGTCTTTGGAGGGCATTGCCATCGGCCCCCAGCAGGTCGATGCGCTCAAGATCTTCTACGACCGCTTCGGCTTCAAGAGCCTGGTCAAGGCGCTGGAAGCGCAGGAAGCGCCGCCCGAACTGGTGGGCGATGCGCCCGCCTCTTCCAGCAACGGGGGCAGCCCCGGGCTCTTCGACGAACCCGCGGTGGCTGCTGCCGCACCGGCCAGCAACCTGGTCTACGACACGGTGCTGACCTGGGAAGCCTTCGACGCGTGGCTGGCCAAGCTGCAGGCGGCCGAACTCACCGCCATCGACACCGAGACCAGCTCGCTGGACGAGATGGTTGCGCAGATCGTCGGCATCTCGTTCAGCGTGACGCCCGGCGAGGCCGCCTACGTGCCGCTGACGCACAACTACCCCGACGCGCCCGTCCAGCTGCCCATCGACGAAGTGCTGGCGCGCTTGAAGCCCTGGCTGGAAGACGGCAGCAAGAAAAAGCTGGGCCAGCACATCAAGTACGACCGCCATGTGTTCGCCAACCACGGCATCGAGGTGCAGGGCTATGCGCACGACACCATGCTGCAAAGCTATGTGCTCGAAGTGCACAGGCCGCATGGCCTGACCAGCCTGGCCGAGCGCCACCTGGGCCGCACCGGCATCGACTACGAAGACCTGTGCGGCAAGGGCGCGCACCAGATTCCTTTCTCGCAGGTGGACATCGCCAAGGCGGCCGAATATGCCTGCGAAGACTCGGACCTGACGCTGGACGTGCACCGCAGCCTGTGGCCGCAGCTGCAGGCCAACGAGCAGCTGGGCTTCATCTACAAGCTGGAGATGGACAGCAGCGAGACGCTCTATCGCATCGAGCGCAACGGCGTGCTGATCGACGCGCCCACGCTGGCCGCGCAGAGCCATGAGCTGGGCACGCGCATCATGGCGCTGGAGCAGGAGGCCTACAGCCTGGCCGGCCAGCCCTTCAACCTGGGCAGCCCCAAGCAGATCGGCGACATCTTCTTCAACAAGCTGGGCCTGCCGGTGGTGAAGAAGACGCCCAGCGGCGCGCCCAGCACGGACGAAGAGGTGCTGGAGAAGCTGGCGGAAGATTTCCCGCTGCCGGCCAAGATCCTCGAGCACCGCGGGCTGTCCAAGCTCAAGAGCACCTACACCGACAAGCTGGGGCAGCTGGCCCATCCGCGCAGCGGCCGGGTCCACACGCACTACGCGCAGGCCGTGGCGGTGACGGGCCGGCTGTCGAGCAACGACCCCAACCTGCAGAACATCCCGATCCGCACGCCCGAAGGCCGGCGGGTTCGCGAGGCCTTCGTGGCACCCGCGGGAAGCCAGATCGTGAGCTGCGACTATTCGCAGATCGAGCTGCGCATCATGGCCCACATCAGCGGCGACGAGGCGCTGCTGCGCGCCTTCACCGAAGGCCTGGACGTGCACCGCGCCACGGCTTCGGAAGTGTTCGGCGTGACGCCCGAGCAGG
>JAFECZ010000035.1 GCA_018241905.1 Pseudomonadota bacterium | reverse complement strand
ATGGCCGGGTGGCGGAACATGAGCAGCTCCACCTCGGCCGGCCACACCTTGAAGCCGCTGGCGTTGATCATGCGCTTCAGGCGGTCGGTGATGAAGAAGTAGCCGTCCTCGTCCATGCGGCCCATGTCGCCGGTGCGAAAGAACCGCTTGCCCTCGAACTCGATGAAGGCAGCCGCATCCGCGTCGGGACGCTTCCAGTAGCCGGCGAACACGCTCGGGCCGTGGGTGATGATTTCGCCCGACTCGCCCGCCGGAAGTTCCTTGAGCGTGTCGGGGTCGACCACGCGCGAATCGGTGCTCATGTACGGAATGCCCAGGCACTGCTGCTTGGGGTTCTCGAAGGGGTTGGCGTGCGAAGGCGCTGCCGTCTCGGTCAGGCCGTAGCCCTCGAGGTACTTCAGGCCGTACAGCTCCAGGAGGCGCTGCGCCACCGCCTGCGGCATGGCCGCGCCGCCGCCGCCGATGTGCTGCAGGCTGCTCAGGTCGTAGTTCTTGAAGTTGGGGCTGGCCAGCAGGTCGATGACCATGGTGGGGATGTTGGTCCAGCTCGTGACCTTCCAGCGTGAGATCAGCCGCCCGGCCATGTCGCGGTCCCAGCGCGGCATGATGACCAGCGTGGCCCCAGCGATGATGGAGGTGTGCAGCATGCTCACCGTGCCGGTGATGTGGAACATGGGCACCACCGCCAGCACCACCATCTCGTGCGAGGCCAGGCCCCACAGCTGGCTGGCGACCGCGTTGTGCATGAGGCTGGAATGGTTGTGGATGCAGCCCTTGGGCAGGCCGGTGGTACCGCTGGTATAGGGCAGCAGCGCCATGTCGTTGGCGCCCACCACGTGCTCGGGCGCTGGATGGCCGGCAGCCAGCGCATCGGTCCAGCTCATGACCTGGCCGCCGGCCAGCTGCGGCAGCGGGTGGCGCGTGAGCAGCCAGTCGCGCCAGGCGGGTGCCGGCGCGTTGTCGCCTTCCACGTTGGCGTCGAAGGCGTCGGTGTATTGCGCAACGATCAGGTGCGCCAGCCGGTCCTTGGCATCGAGCGCGTCGCTGGCCTTGGCCAGCTCGGCCGCCAGCTCGCCGGTGGTGATGGCCACCTTGGCTTCCGGGTCGGTGATGTAGTGCTTGAGCTCCTCGGCCCGGTTCATCGGGTTGACCGGCACCACCACCGCGTTGGCGCGCATGATGGCAAAGTGCGCCACGATGAGCTGCGGGCAGTTCTGCATGTCCAGCAGCACGCGGTCGCCGCGCTTCACGCCCAGGGCATGCAGCGTGCCGGCCAGCCGCTCGATCTGGTCGGCCAGCTGCGCGTAGGTGGTAACGGTGCCGAAGAAGACCAGCGCCGCCTTGTCCGGGTAGCGCGCGGCGTTGACCGCCAGGTTGTGCCACAGCGAGGTGGCAGGCACGGTGATCGATTTGGGCAGGCGCTTGGGCCAGAACTTGTAGTGCGGGCGTTCCATAGGGGCATTGTCTCCAGGGAGGCCACAGCCTACACAGGAGCTCCGCGCGACACGAGCCGGATTGGCCCTGATTTCGTCACCTTCGCGACGCGCGCCCTCCCTTCGTATGATCGCCGGCCGACATGACAACGAGATGGAGACCCGAGGAATGAACGACAAGCGCGGCAAGCCCGCATCGAACAGCATCGCCCGAAGAACCCTCGCCAAGGCAGCCGCGGCGGCGCTGGCAGCGGCTTGCGCCCTGCCCGCACTGGCGGCCTTTCCCGAGAAGCCCATCAAGGTCGTGGTCGGCTTTCCGGCCGGCGGTCCGCTGGACCAGCATGCGCGCCTTCTGGCCGACAAGCTGCAGGCCGTGCTGGGCCAGCCCATCATCGTCGACTACAAGCCGGGCGCGGGCGGCTCGGTGGGCGCCGAATCGGTGGCCAAGAGCGCGCCCGACGGCTACACGCTCATGCTGGCCAATACCGGCGTGGCGGTGATCAACGGCGCGCTCTACAGCAAGCTGCCCTACAACACGCAGCGCGACTTCGTGCCGGTGGCGCGCACCGCCATGCAGCCGCTGGCCCTGCTGGTCACGCCCAAGCTGCCGGTAAAGAACCTGCAGGAGTTCATCGCCTATGCCAAGGCGCGGCCAGGCCAGGTCAACTACGGCTCGGCCGGCAACGGCGGCATCAGCCACCTGGTGCCCGAGATGTTCAAGACGCAGGCGGGCATCTACATGGTGCACATCCCGTACCGCGGCAGCGCCCCGGCCTTCACCGACCTCATGGGCGGGCAGGTGCAGTTCATGGCCGAGTCGATTCCGCAGGCGGCGGGCTATCACAAGCAGGGCAAGGTGCGCGCCCTGGCCGTGACCAGCCGCGAGCGCAACCCGGCCCTGCCCGACATTCCCACCGTGATCGAGGCCGGCCTCAAGGGCTTCGAGGTGGTGGGCTTCTACGGCTTCTTCGCACCGGCAGCCACGCCCAAGGATGTGGTGGCGCGCCTGTCGGACGCCTTCCGCCAGGTGCTGGCCAACCCCGAGGTGCGCGAGCGCATGGTGAGCCAGGGCGCCGACCCGGCCTATCTGGGCAGCGAGGACTTCGCCCGCTTCCTGGCCACCGAAACCCCGCGCTGGGACAAGGCGGTGAAAGACTCCGGCGCCAAGATGGACTGATGGGGCGGCCAACTGAACCAGTGCGGCTGTGGCAAGCTCACACTTGCATGGTTCATCGTCATTTTCCCCGGCGTCTATTCCTGCTTCGCGCCTTCGCCACGGCGCTGCCGCTCGGCCTGCCGCTGGCGGCGCGCGCCGGCTTCAACTTCTTCCTGAGCGAATACACCGCCAGCCGAGACGAGTTGCAGGCCGAGATCGGCAAGCGCTTTCCGCTGTCGCAGCGCTACGCCGAGATCTTCAGCGTGACGCTGACCGACCCGGTGCTGGGCCTGGATGCGGGCGCCAACCGCGCGGCCATCACTGCGCGCGTGAACATCGCCAGCCCGCTGATGCAGCCATCCAGCGTGAACGGCGTGGTGTCCATCAGCAGCGCCCTGCGCTACGACGTGGCTGCACTGGCCTTGCGCCTGCAGGACCCGCGCGCCGAGCGGCTGCAATTCGACGGCGTGGTGGGCCAGGACGCGCAGCGCCTGCAGCGCATCGGCGGTGCGGTGGCACAGGAACTGTTGCAGGGCTATCCCTTGCGCACCTTCAAGCCCGAGGAGCTCAAGTTCGGCCGCAAGACCTACGAGATCGGCGACATCACCGTCGGGCAGGACGAGATCAAGGTGCAGTTGAAGTAGCCGCGGCGGCCTTTTTCACGCAGGGCGTGCGGCGGCGGTTCCTGCTTCTTCTTCGTCGAAGCCGGTGGCGCGGGCCACGGCCTCCCACCTGGTCATGTCGTCCAGCATCTGCTGCGCATGGCCACGCACTGCGTCCACCGCATCGGCGCCCAGTTGCAGGCGCAGCGGGGTCTGGTCGGCCTCCAGCGCGGCAACGACGGCGCTTGCGGCCTTGACCGGATCACCCGCCTGGGTGCCGTCCATGCCATGGGCGAATTCGCGGATGCCGCCCGTCACGTCGCTGTAGGCGTCCAGCACCGGCATGTGCTTGAGTGCGTCGCCCGCAAAGCCGGTGCGGAAGGCCCCGGGCTCGACGATGAGAACCTTCACGCCGAAAGGCGCCATCTCCTGCGCCAGCGCTTCCGACAAGCCTTCCAACGCGAACTTGGAGGCCGAGTAGGCACTGAATCCGCCGAACGACAACTGCCCGCCCATGCTCGACATGTTGACGATGGCGCCCGAGCGCTGCGCGCGCAGGGTCGGCAGCACCGCGCGGATGACGTTCACCGCGCCGAAGAAGTTGGCCTCCATCTGGGCACGCAGTTCATCGTCGGGTGTTTCTTCCACCGCGCCGACGATGCCGTAGCCGGCGTTGTTGAGCACCACGTCGATACGCCCGAAGCGGGCCACCGCCGCTTCGACGGCCGCCTTGGCCTGCGCCGGCTGCGTAACGTCCAGCGCGTGCAGCAGCACCTGGTCGGGGAACTGGGCGGCCAGCCCTGCCAGGCGCTCGGTGCGCCGGGCGGTGGCCACGACCCGGTCACCCAGGCCCAGCGCATGGCGGGCAAAAGCCAGGCCGAAGCCCGAAGAGGCGCCGGTGATGAACCAGGTACGTTGTTGATGGGCCATGTTGCGTTTCTCCTGTTGTCAAAAGCGTTGTGGGATGAAGCGATGGCCCAGACTTTAGAAGTGGCAACAGAAAAGAAAAAGTAGACTAATCTTCTTCTTTTGATAAGCACTGCTTAGCAAACAACGAATGCGCCAACTCACGCAGCTCGACGGCCTCGTGGCCTTTGTGGCGGTCGCCCGGCATCGCGGCTTCAGCGCCGCGGCGGGCGAGCTGGGCGTTACCTCCCCGGCACTGAGCCAGGCGGTGCGCCAGCTCGAGCAGCGCCTGGGCGTGCGCCTGTTCCACCGCACCACGCGCAGCGTGGCGCTCACCGAGGCGGGCGAGCAGTTCATGGCCCGCGTGGGCCCGGCGGTGTCCGAGCTGTTCGAGGCCGCCGAATCGCTGGACAGCTTTCGCGACACGCCCAAGGGCCTGCTGCGCCTGAACGCCGGGCGCGTGGTGGCGGCCACTGTGCTGCGCCGCGTGATCCCGCCGTTTCGCGCGGCCCACCCCGAAGTGCAGGTGGAGGTGTTCATCGACGACGGCTTCACCGACATCGTGGCCGAGGGCTTCGACGCAGGCTTTCGGCTGGGCGAAAGCGTGGGCAAGGACATGGTCGCCCTGCCCTTCGGCCCGCCCATGTCGGTGGCGGTGGTGGGCTCGCCGGAGTACCTGCGCGCCCGCACCGTGCCGAAAAAGCCGGCAGACCTGGCCTCGCACGAGCTCATCCGCTACCGCTTCAACACCAGCGGCCAGATCTACAAGTGGGACTTCGTCTCTGCCAGGGGCGAGCCCCTTGTGTACGAGACGCACGGCGGCTTCATCTGCAACGACTCGATGGCGATGGTGGACGCCGCGCTCGACGGCCTGGGCCTGGCCTACACCTTCGACATTGCGGTGCAGGCGCACCTGGACGCCGGGCGCCTGGTGCGCGTGCTGCAGGACCACAGCCCGCGCCACCCGGGCTTTCACATCTATTTCGCCGGGCACCGGCAGATTCCGCCCAAGCTCAGGCGCTTCATCGAGTTCGCCCAGGCCATGCTGCGCCCGCAGCCCGCGCGCCCGCAGCCCGTGCGCCAGGCCCGTCACCCGGTCGCCCGGTGACTGTGGCAAGCTAGGGCGCTGAGCCCATGACCACACACCGCCGACTGCGCCTTGCCGCGCCACTTCTTGCCATGCTCCTGTGCGCCACACCTGCGCTGGCTTTCGACCTGCAGGCCCATCGCGGCGGCCGGGGCCTGGCCCCGGAGAACACACTGGCCGCCTTCGCGCAAGCCGCGTCGCTGGGCGTGGATACGCTGGAGCTGGACATCGGCCTCACCGCCGACGGCGTAGTGGTGATCTCGCACGACACCTCGCTCAACCCCGACCACACCCGCGACGCACAGGGCCAGTGGCTGGCCGCCAAGGGCCCCAGCATCCGCTCGCTCACGCTGGCGCAGCTGCAGCGCTACGACGTGGGCCGCCTGCGACCCGAGAGCGACTACGGCAAGCAGTTCGCCCAGCAAAAGCCGGTGGACGGCCAGCGCATTCCCACCCTGGCATCGCTGTTCGACCAGGTGCGCGCCCTGCCCGAGGCCAGGCTGCGAATGAACATCGAGACCAAGGTCGACCCGACCCAGCCCGACGAAACCGCCGCGCCCGACGCCATGACCGACGCGCTGCTGGCCGAGATCGAGCGCGCCGGCATGGCCGGCCGCGTGACCATCCAGAGCTTCGACTGGCGCACCCTGGCGCGCGTGGCCCAGCGCGCGCCGGACATTCCGCGCGCCTACCTCAGCAGCCCGCGCACCCTGGCGGACTCGCGCTGGACCGCCGGGCTGGAGCTCGCATCGCACGGCGGCTCGGCCCCGCAGCTGGTCAAGGCCGCGGCCGGCGCGTCGCCAAAGGCCGCCGTCATCTGGTCGCCTTCGTTCGGCCAGTTGACGCAGGCGCAGGTCCAGGAGGCCCACAAGCTCGGGCTGCAGGTGCTGCCCTGGACGGTGAACGGCCGCGCCGACATGGCCCGGCTGATCGACTGGGGCGTGGACGGCGTCATCACCGACTACCCCAACCTGCTGCGCGATGTCATGCGCGAGCGCGGCATGCCCCTGCCCGCCGGATCGGAGGCCGCACGATGACCACTCCTCACGACACCCCGCTGCTGCAGGCGCAGTGGCAGTCGCTGTCCGCGGCGCTGGAGCAGTTGCGCAACGGCCAATGCCAGGTGGCCGACCTGGCGGCCCGGGCCGCCGAATCCGCCGACTTGCGCGCTGCCCTGCCCAAGCGATTCGACACGGTGCTCGGCGACTTGCTGGACCGCCTGTCGGCCAGCGCCCTGTTCGGCGAGGAAAGTTGCTCGTTCAGCCAGAAGGACCTGCTCGACGGCCTGCAGTCGTGGCTGGCGCATGCGCAATTGCGCCTGGGCCTGACGGCCTGAACCTGCAAGCTACACGTGGCGCGTGACCGCGCTGGCGCGGCTCTCGGCCGGCGACTGCACGTCGGCGCGCCGGTGCAGCGCCTCGATGATGCGGCAGCGCGGCCCCTTGCCGTCGCAGCCGTTGCGCAGGGCCTCGAGGTTGGATTCCAGCACCTGCAGCTCCACCAGGCGCTCGCGCACGTGCGACAGGTGCGAATCGAGCGTCTCGCGCGCGGCCTCGCAATCGGCCTTTCGCGACAGGTCCAGCGCCAGCAGGGTGCGCACCTCGTCCAGCGACATGTCCATGGCGCGGCACATGCGGATGAAGCGCAGCTGGTGCAGGTCGGCCTCGCTGTAGAGGCGATAGCTGTTCTGGCCGCGCCCGGCCGGCGCCAGCAGGCCCTGCGCCTCGTAATAGCGGATGTTGGCGGCGCTCACGCCGCTTTTTTCGGCGGCCTGGCCGATGCGATAACCTTGTGCGGTGGACGGCCTTGGTTCTGACATGGCTTGACCTTGAAGGGACTTGAAGCTTTCCAATGGTGGCATACAAAGAGCCTTGTCCATGTCAGACGCCTACCTGAACCCCACGCCCAAGTCCAAATCCGCCCCCGCGGCCTCCGCCTGCGCCGACTCGTCCTGCGGCTGCGGTGCCGGCGCACCGATCTCGCTTCGCGCTCCTGCCGCAAATGACGGCGGGCGCGCCCGGCCGCACGCTCACGCTCACGCTCACGCTCATGACCACGACCACGGCGGCGGCGCGCACGAGCACGGCGGCAAGCACGACCACGACCATGGCGAAACCGGCGGACACGACCACGGCCCCCTGCCGGGCGTGAAGCGGCTGGCGGCCTCCCTGGCGGCCGCCGTGGGCGCCGAACTGCTGAATTACCTCGCGCCCGAAACCACCGGCTGGCACGTGACCGGCATGGTGGTGGCGGCGCTGGCCATCGCGCTGGCTGGCACCGGCATCTACAAGAGCGGCCTGCGCTCGCTGCTGCGCGGCAAGCTGGGCATCGACTCGCTGATGGCGGTGGCCGTGACCGGCGCCTTCCTCATCGGGCAGTGGCCCGAGGCGGCCATGGTCATGGCGCTGTATGCGCTGGCCGAACTGATCGAGCATCGGGCGGCCGACCGCGCGCGCCACGCCATCTCCAGCCTCATGGCCCTGGCGCCCGAGCAGGCCGAGGTACTGGGCGAAGACGGCGGCTGGCGCCGCGCGGCAGCCCGCGACGTGGCCGTGGGCGCCACCGTGCGCGTGCGCCCCGGCGAGCGGCTGCCCTTCGACGGCATCGTCAGCACCGGCAGCGGCGCGGTCGACCAGGCCAGCGTGACGGGCGAAAGCATGCCCGTCGACAAGAGCCCGGGCGACAACCTGTTCGCCGGCACCATCAACCTGGGCAGCGAACTGCAGTTTCGCGTGACGGCTTCCGCAGGCAGCACCACGCTCGACCGGATCATCCACGCGGTGGAAGAGGCGCAAGCCACGCGCGCCCCCACGCAGCGCTTCGTGGATCGCTTTGCGGCCGTCTACACGCCGGCGGTCTTCCTCATTGCGCTGGCCCTCGCGGTGGGCGCGCCGCTGCTGCTGGGCTGGGGCTGGCAGGACGCCATCTACAAGGCGCTGGTGCTGCTGGTCATCGCCTGCCCGTGCGCGCTGGTGCTGTCCACGCCGGTCACGGTGGTGAGCGCGCTCACTGCCGGTGCGCGGCGCGGCATCCTGATCAAGGGCGGCAACCACCTGGAAGCCGCGCGCACGCTCAAGGCCATCGCGCTGGACAAGAC
Organism: Pseudomonadota bacterium; assembly: GCA_018241905.1. Taxonomy (GTDB): domain Bacteria; phylum Pseudomonadota; class Gammaproteobacteria; order Burkholderiales; family Burkholderiaceae_C; genus Variovorax. The sequence goes on along the minus strand of JAFECZ010000035.1, from coordinate 11,487 downwards.
CGGCACCATCACCGAAGGCAAGCCGCAGCTGGTGCACTGGCAGGTGTGGGACGGCGCCCAGCCGGCGGACGTGCAGCGCGCCGCGGCGGGCCTGGCCAGCCGCTCCGACCACCCCGTCTCGCGCGCCATCCTGGCCGGCCTGGACGACAAGCAGCGCGCAGATGCCTACGACATCACCGACTTCAAGGCCCTGCCCGGCCTGGGCACCGAGGGCCGGGTGGCCGGCGACATGCTGGTGCTGGGCAACCACCGCCTCATCGAGGACCGCGGCCAGTGCAGCGACGCGCTCGAAGCCGTGCTGCGCGAGCACGAGCGCCAGGGCCGCACCGTGACGCTGCTGGCCAGCGCCCGCAGCGTGATCGGCGTCTTCGCCGTGGCCGACACCGTGAAGCCGCAGGCGCGCGACGCCATTGCCGAGCTGGGGCGCCTGGGCATTGCGCCGGTCATGCTCACCGGCGACAACGAGTCCACTGCGCGTGCCGTGGCCTCGCAGGCCGGCATCACCGAGCTGCGCGGCAACCTGCTGCCCGAGGAAAAGCAAGGCGCCATCCGCGAGCTGCAGCGCCGCCATGGCCCCACCGGAATGACCGGCGACGGCATCAACGACGCACCCGCGCTGGCCCAGGCCGACATCGGCTTTGCCATGGGCAAGGCGGGCACCGACATCGCCATGGAAGCGGCCGACGTGGTGATCATGAACGACGACCTGCATCGCCTGGCCGAGACCGTGCGCCTGTCGCGCCGCACGCACAGCGTGCTGTGGCAGAACATCGGCCTGGCCATCGGCATCAAGGTCGTATTCCTGCTGCTGGCGGTGGCGGGCCAGGCCACCATGTGGATGGCGGTGTTCGCCGACATGGGCGCCAGCCTGCTGGTGATCGCCAACGGGCTGCGGCTCTTGCGGCACAAGGGCTGAGGCGCACGGGGTTACGAGCGGGTTACGAGCGGGTTACGAGCGGGTTACGAGCGAGTTACGAGCGGGTTGTGCGCGGGGTTCCGGAGGGCCACCGCCGGCCTCCATAATCAGCCGCCATGCCCCTTGGACATTCCGCGAACCCGACTTCTACCAACGCGCCAGACGGCGCCATCACCGACGTGGCCGGCATCGAGGTCGGCCACTTCAGCGACCCGCGCCGCCCCACCGGCTGCACCGTGGTCCTGGCCAAGGAGGGCGCGGTGGGCGGCGTCGACGTGCGCGGCGCCGCGCCCGGCACGCGCGAGACCGACCTGCTGGCGCCCGGCAACCTGGTCTCGACCGTGCATGCGGTCATGCTGGCCGGCGGCAGCGCCTGGGGCCTGGCCGCCGTCGACGGCGCGGTGCGCTGGCTCGAGGAGCAAGGCGTGGGCATGGACGTGCGCTTCGGCACCCTGCCCATCGTGCCCGCCGCGGTGCTGTTCGACCTGCCCGTGGGCGATGCCCGCATCCGCCCCGATTCGGCCGCCGGCTACGCGGCCTGCGAGGCGGCTTCCAGCGCCCCGCCGGCCGAAGGCAACGTGGGTGCCGGCAGCGGCGCGCTGGTCGGCAAGCTGTTCGGCGTGGACCGCGCCATGAAGGGCGGCATCGGCACGGCCTCGGTCACCGTGGCCGGCGTTACCGTGGGGGCCCTGATCGCCTGCAACGCCCTGGGCGACGTGCTCGACCCCGACACCGCGCAGGTGGTGGCCGGCGCGCGCACCGCCGACGGCAAGCGCCTGCTCGACACCCGCCGCGCCCTGATGCGCGGCGACCTGCCCAAGCCCCTGCTGGCGGGCACCAACACCACCATCGGCGTCGTCGCCACCGATGCCGCGCTGACCAAGGTGCAGGCCAACCGGCTGGCCATGGTGGCGCACGACGGGCTGGCGCGCGCCATCAACCCGGTGCACACCATGAGCGATGGCGACACGCTGTTCGCATTGGCCACCGGCCGCGCCGCGCCGAGTGCGCAAGCGCCGGGCATGACGGTGCTCAGCGCCATGGCGGCCGAAGCGGTGGCGCGAGCCACGCTGCACGCCGTTCGGGCGGCGCGCGCCATCGACATGCTGTCGGGCGGCGTGCCGCTGCACATTCCCTGCGCGGGCGACCTCGGCTAAGCCATGCCCAAGACCCTCAAGCTCATCCTGCTGTCGATCCGCGACCTGCTGGTTTCCATCGGCCCGGTGGCCTTCATCGTGGCCGGGCTGCTGGTGCTGGCCTACTGGTGGCTCGATCCGCAGCCGCCCAAGCAGGTCACGCTGGCCACCGGCCCCGCCGGCAGCGCCTATGCCGAGTTCGGCAAACGCTATGCGGCTGCCCTCAAGCCGAGCGGCATCGAGGTCATTCTCAAGCCCACGGACGGTTCGCTGGACAACCTGGAGCTGCTGCGCAAGGGCGAGGCCGACGTGGCTTTCGTGCGCGGCGGCAGCGCCAACCCGGCGGCCGACGAGGACGCCGGCCTCACCTCGCTGGGCGCGCTGTTCTACGAGCCGCTGTGGGTGTTCTACCGCAGCGAGGTGGCCCAGCGCATCGAGCACAAGAAAAAGAAGCGCGAGCGCATGAAGAACGGCGAGCACGCCGAGCTGAATGCGCTGGCGCAGCTCAAGGGCGTGAAGCTCAACATCGACAAGCCCGGCAGCGGCGTGCCGCAGATCGTGGACCAGATGCTGCGTGCCAACCACATCGACCCCGAATCCATCGAGCTGTCGCACCTGGAGCAGACGCCGGCGGCCGAGGCGCTGGAGGCCGGCCTGCTCGACGCCATCGTGCTCGCATCGGCGCCGCAGTCGCCGCTGGTGCAGAAGCTGCTGCGCACGCCCGGCATCGAGTTGATGAACTTCGAGCAGGCCGAGGCCTATGTGCGGCGCTTCTCCTTCCTGTCGGACGTGACGCTGCCGCGCGGCGTGGTCGACCTGGCTTCCGACCTGCCGCCGCATGACGTGACGCTGCTGGCCACCACCACCTCGCTGCTCTCGCGCGAGAAGACGCACCCTGCGCTTCGCCAGCTCTTCGCGCAGAGTGCGCAGGCCATCCACAGCTCGGGCGGATGGTTCAACCGGGCGCGCGACTTTCCCAACACCAAGACCAGCGAACTGCCGGTGAGCCCCGAAGGCGACCGCGCCATCAACGGCACGCCGCCCTTCTGGCAGCGCTACCTGCCCTTCTGGGCCAGCAACCTGTTCGAGCGCATGTGGCTGGTGCTGGGCGGCCTGGTGGTGTTGATGCTGCCGCTGGGGCGCGTGGTGCCGCCGCTCTACCAGTTCCGGGTGCGCTCGCGGGTGTTCCGCTGGTATGCCCAGCTGCGCGACATCGAGCAGCGCGCCGACAGCCGCGCCGAGGCGCCCGAGGTGCTGCTGAGCGAGTTGGAGTCGCTCGAGTCCAACGCCAACAAGATCACGGTGCCGCTGTCGTATGCCAACGAGCTGTACGAGTTGCGCAGCAACATCTATTCGACGCGCCGGCGCTTGACGGCGATGAAGCCCCAGCAATGAGCGAAGCAACAGCGCAAGACATTCCGGCGGCAGCGGCGGCGCCGTCCGTTTCCGAGGCCGACATCGCGCAGCAGGAGCGCCGCCGCCTGCTGCGTTTTCTGCTGCGCCTGGGCCACCTGCTGCTGGCCACCGGCGCCGCCGCGGGCATGGTGGAAACCACGCTGCGCCGGGTGGCGCAGAACTACCAGATCAAGCAGTTCAACACGCTGGCCCTGCCCACCGTGGTGTTCGTCAATTTCGCCGACGAGGACGCCAGCCTGCAGATCGAGTTCACGGCCGAACAGGGCCTGGTGCTGCGCTTCGACCAGGTCGAGGCGACCTACGAGCTGGCGCGCGATGCCGAGCACCAGGCCATCGATCCGACCGAGGGGCTGCGCCGCATCAACGCCATCCTGGCCATGCCGCCGCCGCATCGCTCGCGCTGGAGCATCCTGGGCCACGTGCTGGCCACGGTGGGCATTGCGCTGGTGATCCGGCCCACCGCCGACGTGGTGGGCGCCGCCGCATCCTTCGGCCTGGTGGTGGGCGTGCTGCGCCTGCTCTCGCGCCGCGGCGGTATCGTGAACACGCTGCTGCCCATGTTCTGCGCCTTCGTGGTGGCGCTGCTGGCCCTGCTGGGGGCGCGGCACGGCATTGCGGGCAGCCCGATCTACGTGCTGGTGGCCTCGCTCTACACCTTCCTGCCCGGCGGCACCCTGGCGGTGGCCACGGTGGAGCTGGCCTACGGCGACATCGTCTCGGGCAGCACGCGCTTCATCTCGGGCCTGCTGCAGCTGGTGTTTCTCATGCTGGGAATGCTCACGGCCGCTTCCATCGTGGGCCTGCCGCCCGAGCGGCTGCTGGTGCCGGTGTCCGACGCCGCAACGCGCAGCTGGGCACCCTGGCTGGGGGTGCTGCTGTTCGCGGTGGGCCACTGGCTGCACTACGCGACCACGCGGCGCGCGTTGCCCTGGATCCTGGCGCTGCTGTTCGTGGCCATGGCGGGCCAGCAGCTGGGCAATGCGCTCTTTGGCGGCTACATGAGCGGCTTCTTCGCGGCCGTGCTGATCACGCCGGCCTCCTACATCGTGCAGTACCGATTTGCGGGCCCGCCCTCCATGGTCACCTTCATCCCGGCGCTGTGGATCCTGGTGCCCGGTTCGCTGGGGCTGATCGGCCTGGCCGAGCTGGTGGGCAACGACCGCCTCGCGGGCGTGGAGAACTTCGTGACCACGCTGTTTTCCATCGTCGCCATCGGCCTGGGCACGGTGGTGGGCACGGCGCTGTACAACATGCTGTTCGAGCCAGTGTTCGAGCGCGCGGGCACCATGGGCGACATCATGCTGCGCTACCTGAAGCTGCGGCGCTGAAGCCGTCCTGGGGGCTTGTCCGCGGCGGGACAGCGGCGAGCTGTGCGGCGGTGCACAATCGGCGCTCCGGTTTCGGCCGGAAAGCGTTCTCAGGGCGGGGTGAAACTCCCCACCGGCGGTGACGGCCAGGCGGCTTTTTCCAGGCAGCCATGGCACAAGCCCGCGAGCGCCCGTGCCCTCGCGGCACGGGGTCAGCAGACCCGGTTGGAATCCGGGGCCGACGGTCACAGTCCGGATGAAAGAGAGCGCGTGATCGCGCCTTTTGGGGGCGTGCGTTCCGGCATCGGCTGCCTGGCGTGCGCTCTCGTGCGGGCGCGGTTCCGTGCGCCCTGATTCAGGCAATCCTGCATTCAACGAGGTGCACCATGAGTCAGATCAACGACCTTCCCATCAGCGCCGTTCCCGCTGCCGCCAAAGACGGCGCGGCCAAGCGCATCGCCTTCGTCCAGGCGCTCTGGCATGACGACATCGTCAACCAGGCCCGCGACGCCTTCCTCGAGGAAATGCTCAAGAGCGGCGTGCCGCGCGAGCAGATCGACATCTTCGAGGTGCCCGGCGCCTTCGAGATCCCGCTGCACGCCAAGCGGCTGGCCAGTTCGGGCCGCTACGCAGCCATCGTCGGCTGCGCGCTGGTGGTGGACGGCGGCATCTACCGCCACGAGTTCGTGGCCAACACGGTGGTGTCCAGCCTGATGGCGCTGCAGCTGGAAACCGGCGTGCCGGTGCTGTCGGCGGTGCTCACGCCGCACCACTTCCACGAGCATGTGGAGCACCGCAAGTACTTCCATCGCCACTTCGCCATCAAGGGCACCGAGGCGGCCCAGGCCTGCGTGAAGACCGTCGAGGCGCTGCGCAAGGTCGACGCGATGCTGGCCGCCGCCTGAGGCGGGCAAGCGCCGCATGCGGCCGATGGCATCATGGGCCGCATGACAGTGCAAGACTCAAGCTACTCGGCCCGCGCCGTGGTCGATTTCTGGCTCGACGCCGGCCCGCAGAAGTGGTTCAAGAAAGACGAGGCCTTCGACGCGCTATTCAAGTCGCGCTTCGAGGCCGCCCACGAGGCGGCCGCGAGCGGCGCGCTTGACGGATGGGCGGTGGATGCGCAAGGTGCGCTGGCCTTGCTGCTGCTGCTCGACCAGTTTCCGCGCAACGTCTTTCGCAACGACCCGCGCACCTACGCCACCGACGGCAAGGCGCTGGAGATTGCACGCAAGGCGGTGGACGCGGGCCTGGACAGGCAGATGGCCGACCCCGCGGTGCGCGCCTTCTTCTACCTGCCCTTCATGCACTCGGAATCGCTGGCCGACCAGGACCGAAGCGTGGCCCTGTGCGAGCACGCGGCGCCGGACAACCTGCGCTTTGCCAAACACCACCGCGACATCGTGGCGCGCTTTGGCCGCTTTCCGCACCGCAACGAACTGCTCGGGCGCGAAAGCACGCCGCAGGAACAGGCGTTCCTGAGCGAAGGCGGCTTTTCCGGATGAAGCGTTTCCTGCAACCGGGCCGACAGGCCCGGTTCAGGCGAAGGAGGTTCGGGAAGACAGCCGGCGCAGTCGCTCGAGCTGGCGGGCCTCTTCGGCCTGCCGCAGGCTGCGGGCTGCGCGCGCGGCAGCGTAGGAAACGTAGAGATTCTCGACTTCGCGCGCCCAGTCATCGAGAACAGGGCCCGTGCCACCTGGCATGGCGGGGACGGCCTGCCCCGCCTTTTTCAGGATCTGCGCTTTTTGTTGGGTGCTGAGCATCACGGGCTCCCGGAATCACGAAATCGAATGCGCTCAAGCGTACCTTCTTCTACAGGCGTATCAATTAGCTACAAGGCGTACACCTGCGTAAGACTGCACGCATTGCCTCTGCACTTGCGCGCCGACAGGCTGTCGGACACTGCGCAAGAGGCGCACGGGAATTTCCTCAGGCCAGCCGCTTGAGAAGCACGGGCGAGGAAGCCGCCAGCAGCGCCACGCCCGAGGCGGTGAGCAGGCCCAGCACGATCTTTCGAAAGGCCAGTTCGCTGATCCCCATGTAGAGCTTTCCGCCAAGGAGGACGGGCACCAGCACCGCCACCGCCACCAGGGCCAGCAGCGGCACCATGTCCCATTGCACGTTGCCGGCCGCCACGTGCAGCGTGAAGGCCACGATCTGCATCGACAGGTTGAAGTTCTGGATGATGGCGCGCTGCTCGTCGCGCGGCATCTGCCGCAAGGCGCACCACAGCGTGGGCACCACGCCGGCAAAGCCGCCGATGCCGCCCATCACGCCGCCGATGGCGCCAATGACTCCGTCGGCCCCGCGCCCGCCCCAGCGAATGGGCGGCAGCCTGTCGGAGAAGATCATCAGCGGACACCACAGGGCCAGCAGCAGGCCCAGGCACAACTGGAACAGCGGAAGGTCGAAATGCGGAAGCAGCCAGATGCCCACCGGCACGCCGAGCAGGCCGCCGGCAAGAAAAGGCCAGAGCACCGCGCGGTCGAATGGCCGCCGCACCGTGACCGCCGCAATCACCTGCCCGACCAGCGCACCGAACACCGCCAGCATGGCCGCCAGGCGCGGCTCCACGCTCCACGCCCAGAAGGACATGGACACCATGCCGAAGGCGAACCCCGACAGCCCTTGAACAAACCCCGCGACCACCGCGCCCAGCGCGACGATCGCGATCAACTCCAGGCTCACGCTAGCCGTTGAAGATCAGGTCGGCACCAGCACCGTGCGGCGCGCGCGCTGCACGTTGAAGGCGCTGGCAACCAGTACCGCCTGCACCACGGCCAGGCCGAGGATGACGCTGCGGTACTGGCCGTGGTCCATCAGCGCGCCGAAGATCAGCGGCGCCGTGGCCTGGCCGATGTCCAGCCCGGCATAGACCACGCCGTACACGCGCCCGGTCGCGTTGGCCGGCGTCGAGCGCTTGACCAGCAGGTCGCGCGATGGGCCGGCGATGCCGCTGGCAAAGCCCATGGCGCCGAACAGCGCAGGCACCAGCGGCGCCGGGAAATCGGCCAGCGCCAGCACCAGCGCGACGGTGGCGGCCAGCCCGAAGCCGATGGCCACGATGCGCTCCACGCGCGACGGATCGGCCACCAGGAAGCCGCCCACCAGCATGCCGCCGGCGCTGGCCACCATGTAGGCCGTCAGGCACATGGCCACCAGAGCCACCGGCACCGCATGCAGGTGGGCCGCGGCCGTGGGCGCAAAGGTCTGCACCACGCTGATCACCACCGCGTAGACGAAGAAGAAGCCGAAGCACATCCACACCGCGGGGATGCGCAGGAAGTCGAACTCGCCGCCTGCCGCGCGCTGCTGCTGCGCGCCCTGGCCGGTGGCCTTGTGCACTTCCTTCACGTCCAGTTCGAGCACGCGGCGGTAGACCCACAGCACGAGCAGCACCGCCAGCGCCACGCCGCCGGCCGCCGCCAACGCCACGCGCCAGGAGAAGGCCATGGCCAGCGGCACCACGAAGATCGGCGCCAGCGCCCAGCCCAGGCTGCCGGTGATGCCATGCACGCTGTAGGCATGGCCCAGGCGCGTGGGCGCCACCTTGCGGTTGAACAGCGTGTAGTCGACCGGGTGGAACACCCCGTTGCCGATGCCCGCCAGCGCCGCGGCCAGGAACAGCATCCAGTAGGCCTGCGCCAGCGCATAGACGAAACCCGACAGCGCCAGCAGACCCAGGCCGGCAAACAGCACCGGGCGCGGCCCCATCTTGTCCACCAGGAAACCCGAGGCCGCCTGCACCACGCACGAGACCACGAAGAACATGGTCAGCACCGCGCCCAGCTCGGTGTAGGTGAGCGAGAAAGCATCCTTGATCCAGGGGAACAACGGCGCGAGGATCAGCTGGCTGAAGTGGCTGATGGCGTGAGCCAGGCCCACCAGGCCGATCAGCTGCGCGTCCGCGCCCAGTGATCGTTGGTGGGGAGCGGAGGCGGTGGCGGTCATTTCTGGCTACAAATCTGCGGGAGGTTCTTGATCCTATCCGTGGCAGCCGCGTCAGAATGGCGATACCGCGACAACATTTGTCGAAACCATGCCAAACACCGAAACGCCGCCCCGACCGCCTGCGGCCAAGCAGCCGACGCGCCCTCCAACCCCGGTCCACAGTGTCCAGTCGCTGACGCCGCACCTGTTCGAGCCGAACGCTGTGCGCCCGCTGCGCGCCAAGGAACACTTCCTCAAGGCCGACACCCAGGTGGAACTGCACACCCACCCGTGGCCGCAGCTGACCTTCTCGACCCGCGGCGTGATCCGACTGTCGACGCGCGACGGCAGCTACATCGTGCCGCCCTCGCGCGCGCTGTGGGTGCCGGCCAACATGCCCCACAGCGTGAACCTGATCGAGGACGCCGAGCTTCGCACCGTGTACCTGCACTCCTGGATGGCGCCCGGCTGGGAGAACTGCGAGGTGCTCGAGATCAGCCCGCTGCTGCGCGCCCTGATGCTCGCGCTGGACACCACGCCCGACGGCCAGGCACCGGCCGATCCGCACGCCGCGCAGCGAGAGCGCTGGATTGCGCCTTTGCTCATCGACGAGGTGGAGCGCGCCACGCAGATCCGCATCGACGTGCCGCTGCCGGCCGACAAGCGCCTGCGCCAGTTGTGCGAGAGCCTGCTGCGCGCACCGGCGAGCCGGGCCACGCTGGCCGAGCGCGCCGCCTCCATCGGCGCCAGCGAGCGCACCGTGGCGCGCATGTTTCGCGACCAGCTCGGCATGAGCTGGCAGCAGTGGCGCCAGCAGGCCGTGCTGGCCCATGCCATTCCGCTGCTGGCGCGCGGCATGCCGGTCAGCCAGGTGGCTTCGGCCAGCGGCTACGCCACCGACAGCGCTTTCTGCGCCATGTTCAAGGCGGCTACGGGACAATCGCCTACTTCCTTCCAGCACAAGAAGAAATCCAGCTAGCGCTGCCCGACCGTCCCGACTGCCGCCTCGATGACCGAAGAACACGACAACAAGAAGCCGCCCCTGCACCGCGACCAGCTCAAGCGCTGGCTGCCCTTTCTTTCGTGGCCCCGGCCCGACCGGGGGCTGCTGATCAACGAGGCCTCGGCCGGCATCACCGTTGCGCTGATGGTGATTCCGCAGGGCGTGGCCTACGCCGCGCTGGCGGGCATGCCGCTGGTGACGGGCATCTATGCGGCGCTGTTCCCGGCGCTGATCGCAGTGCTGTTCAGCTCATCGGCACGGCTGTCGGTGGGGCCCACGGCGCTGACCAGCGTGCTGGTGGGCGCGTCGCTGGCGCCGCTGGCGGTGCCGGGCAGCGACGAATGGGTGGCCCTGGCGGTGTGGCTCACGCTGCTGTCGGGCCTCATGCAGGTGCTGCTGGGCGCGGTGCGCTTCGGCTGGCTGCTGCGGCTGGTGAATTCGCCGGTGCTCATGGGCTTCACGCAGGGGGCGGCGGTGCTGATCACCTTGTCGCAGTTGCCGGCACTGCTGGGCTTTACCGGCCGCACCTACGCGCAACTGCTCAGCGGCCCGCCGCCCGACTACTACGCCATCGGCTTCGGCCTGGGCGGCATGGCGATGCTGTGGCTGGGCAAGCGTTTTGCGCCCAAGCTGCCCACCACCATGATCCTGGTGGCGGTGAGCGCGGCCGTCAGCTATGCGATTGGCTACGCGCTGCAGGGCGGCGCGGTGATCGGCGCCCTGCCCTCGGGCCTGCCGTCGTTGTACATCCCGCACCTGGTGCCCGGCGTGGGCCTGGGCTCGCTGCTGCTGCCGGCTTTCCTGGTCACGCTGGTGAGCTTTCTGGAGACGGCCTCCAGCGCCAAGGTGGACAACGCCAAGGCGGGCACCTTGTGGAACGAGAACCAGGACCTGATCGGCCAGGGCCTGGCCAAGGTCGCGTCTGGCCTGACGGGCTCCTTTCCCACCAGCTCGTCGTTCTCGCGCTCGGCCATCACGCTCTATGCCGGCGCGCAGACGCAGTGGGCCACGGTGTTCAGCGTGGTGGTGGTCGCGGCAGCGTTGCTGTGGGCCATGCCGCTGCTCTACAACGTGCCGCAGGCGGTGCTGGCGTCGGTGGTGGTGACGGCCACGCTGGGGCTGCTGAAGCCGCGCGCGTTCGTGGCGCTGTGGAAGGTGTCGCGCATCGAGGCGGCGATTTCGCTCGCAACCTTTGCGCTGACGATTGCTTCGGCGCCACAAATTTATTGGGGCGTGCTGGGCGGCCTGCTGGCGGCGCTGGCGCACTACATGTACCGCCATCTACATCCGCGCATCATCGAGGTGGGGCTGCACCCGGACGGCAGCCTGCGCGACCGGCACCTGTGGCAATTGCCGCCGCTGGCGCCCAGCCTGTACGCCTTGCGCATGGATGCCGAACTGGATTTCGCCTCGGCCAGCACGCTGGAGCGCGCCATCAACACGGCCTTGGCGCAGCGTCACGGCCTGAGCGACGTGTGCCTGTTCGCGCAGCCGATCAACCGCGTGGACATCACCGGCGCCGAGGTGTTCGGCAGCATCCGCCGCGCGCTGGAGAACAAGGGTGTGAAGCTGCACATCTCCGGCCTCAAGTTGCCGGCGCAACAGGTGCTGGACAAGGCCGGGCTGCTGGCGCCGGGGCCGCTGTTGTTCAACTACCGCACGGATGCGGAAGCGCTGGCGGCGCTGACCACGGTTCAAGGCTGAACTGCTGTCGTTCGGGGCGGGGCGGGGGCGGGGCGGGCGCGACAGGCCCTTGGGGCCCGGGACGCCTGCTGTGGC